>PBHR01000013.1 GCA_002720275.1 Methanobacteriota archaeon | reverse complement strand
CCACTTGGTGGACCTGCTGGTGGTGCACTTGCTGGTGGACCTGACGGAGGGCCACTTGGTGGACCTGCTGGTGGTGCTTCACGAACCGAAGGGGATGAGTTTGAATGTGCATTCACGGGTTCTGAGACTCTAGCTTGACTAGTTGGGGGTGCATCATGTATTTTGTTTCCTTGAGTAGGTGGTGGAGGCCTAGCATTTTCTTCACTCTTTGAAGTCATTCCACTAGAGGATTTGTTCATTTTTGCTAAAATATCTGGCGAAAGTAATGGATCTGTACTTGGTGAATTAGAGGAGGGGGGAGACATAGAAGGTTTGGGAGGGGGAGACATAGAAGGTTTGGGAGGGGGAGACATAGAAGGTTTGGGAGGGGGAGATGAAGGTACTTCGTCCCAAGATTTAGAAACGGGTGCAGCTGGTTTTAATTTACTTGGTGAAGCAACTTTTTTGGCCATTTCATCTTCATTTTCAGCTTCTCTAGAAGATGTTTCCGGAGTCGCTTCAAATTCCATTTGAATCTCAATAGTTTCTCTTACTTTACCAAAGTCGCCTAAAGCTTCCGAAAATACATCGGCAATCAATCCGCCTCCTACTCCACTACCCACTGATGAACCTGCCAATTCTACTTCTTCTTCGAATGTATTTCCCATTCTTAAATCTGCACGTACAGGTCCAAGTTCTAATTTATCTTTTTTCGTACCTTCACCATGATTAAGATTGAATACCCAATGTCCTAAATCTTCTCCAAGGACAAAGTGAAAATTTCTAGTCAATCCTGGCCCAATACTACTTACACTACGTTCTGGTGAATAACTACCTTTTCCAATAGTATCTATTGTAGATTCAATATTACTTATTGGGACAGCAGATTCATTAGTTACTGCAATTACAACTCTAATAATATCTCTATCGTCATCATCAACATCTAAAACAACAGAAATTAATTCTGCAAGTAATGAATTGGACCTTCCGTTTAGTTCATCAGACATTGGCAACACCACATGCGTGCCCAACGTTATATTTCAAAACAGTGACTGGGGTTATTTTAATAAAACTCTAATTTCACTTGGTAATGACCAATCCATAACAACAATCGTATTTGTATACCAATCTATTCTAGATTGATGTGTTTCACTACGCATAATCTTAATTAAATCTAAAATACCAATAAAGACGCCGATTATTGGCAACAAATACCTAAGTTTGTAAAATGCTCTTTTTTCCCAATTGTTCTCGGGCATCATTGTTCCATCACCATATATTATTGCTAATTTTAAAAACCTCTGACCTAATGATCTCTGCATCATTCTTCCTGAATATTTGAAATAAAGCCAAGAGGCGGCAAAAATTAAAAACCAATTAACTAAAAACCAAATTATTGTTTCGGAGGGGTTTTCAATTAAAATGTATAATTCCCAAGCATATGAAATCCTGCCTTTGGTGCATATAACTAATACCCCAATAATAAAAATTGCATCTAATACAAATGCCATTGCTCTTTTCCACCAAATGGCTATTACAAGATTCTCCTTAAATGATTCAGATACAATTTTTTTAGCAATATTGTCCGACATTATTTATTCTCCTTGTTTTGTATTAATCTCTCCGAAAACATTCTACCTATAATGCCATGCCATAAGTTCTCTTTCCTCAACCCATTCAAGCCAAGATCTCCAAGTATCATCCCTCATTAAAGTTGTATGATTACCAATCACTATTAACCCTCTTTTAGCCCTCGTTAATGCAACATTTAAACGTCTTTTATCTGTTAAAAAGCCTAATTCTCCATTTTGATTTGCACGTACTGTTGAAAAAATTATTACTTCCTTTTCTCTTCCTTGATATCCGTCAACACTCCGGATTTCTAAACCATGAAATGGTTCGTCTTTTCCAGTTCCTCCTAAACTATCAAAATAATCATTTAACAATCTTACTTGACCATTATATGGTGTAATCACACCTATTTGATCGGGCATAATTTCTAAACTTTCTATTAATTTCTGAACTAATTCAACGACTTTGATTGCTTCTTCAGAATTAAATCTTGATGCATTTTCAACATCTGTACCTTCTTCACTTTCTAATGGGATAAACGCTAATGGTAAGTCCCAATTTGGCCAAATAAATCCTGATGGAGCTTGCCTTTCTTCGGAAGATACGCCGTCTTCCAACAACCCCTCATAAAATCTTGATGATGGAAATTCACTGATACATGGATGCATGCGATATTGTGTTTTTAACATAAATGGCTTAATTCCTGCATCAACTAATCTTTCAAATAAACTCCTTGAAAAACCTGAATCTTCTGCCCTTTTTGAAATAATAGTAGGAGGTAGTTGTTTATGATCTCCAATCAAAATTAATTGTCGAGCGCCTCGAACAATAGGAACTAATGTTGCTGTTTCTGTTGCTTGTGTTGCTTCATCTATAAGCACAATTGGGAACCTTCGATTTGCAATAGTTTTGTGTGCCGCCCCTACACAAGTAGCAAGTATTATTTCTGCATCATCAATAATTTCTTCAATGATTTGTTTCTCCATCAAACGTATTTCTTTCCAGTTTTTACCCATATCTCTATGAGCCATGCCCTTTTCTTTACCCTTTAATTTGTTTAAACTTTTTTTGATTTGATTGTTTTCAGAAATTATCGCATCGATATCATCATTCATTGAATGCTGGGCCATTTGTGCAGCTAATGTTGCTTCCCTTAAACGCTCACGAACTTTTACAGGTTGACCGATTCTAATTGCTTTAATTCCTTTATCGAGCAAGCCTTTCAATAAATTATCTACTGCTACATTCGAATCTGCTGTTGCCAATATTGGGCCGACCTTGTGCTTTACCATTGTAGTTAAAATCTCTATGGCTGTATGTGTTTTTCCAGTTCCTGGAGGTCCTTGAATTAGAGTTAATCTTCTCGTCAAGGCGCCCATGACTGCTTCATGTTGAGATTTGTTTAATTTTAATTTTGAAATGTCTACATTAGAAGGTACCCTTTTTGTTTTTGGAATCTCAGGTGGCCTTTCACTAGAACTCATCAAATCATGTAATGAAGCCATTAAAAGATCGTCAAGAGGGGTGGGGCTAAATTCATTTAATGCAAATGAATCTAAGGCTTCTGCCATTCTGTCATGAGCAATTCTATTTGCTGCTCGATCTAATCTCCAAGTGCCTCTTCGTAAATCTTCAGGGGGTTCAGAAACAACAACGCGTATTCTTTTTCTGGAACGATCTAATACTGTTCCTTCGGTTACTATTTCTGACCAAGGTCTTTTTCGAGATATTGTAACTATATCTCCCTGGCCGAATTTATGCCATGGTAATTCTTGACCGTTATCTGCTTGAAATGTTAATACTCTTTCATTGAAGAGCCATCCGGATGTTCTCCCCTTTAATTTGAAAAGAACTAATCCGGCATCCTCTAAACGACGATTACTCCATGATTTTAATCTCTCATCGATATTTTTCATTTCATCTTCTAATTCTAAGTCAATCATTTGGGTATAATAAGAATGGTAATCTTGTCTTCTTGCCCATTTAACTAATGCTTGATTGTCTTTTGAATTTTCACTTTTGGATTTAGGGGTGGTTGATTTTGGTGACAATCTACTCACATTTCCTCGAAAGGTTCCGGTATCCCCCTTCTTGTCCATAAATAGGCCGTTTGTTATCGCCCTATGGGTCTTGTGCAAAGCAATTTAAATTATCACAAGATTAGGTTGGTATTATATTCATCATTGTTCCCGACAAAAATGAGGGGGCGGAGATGGCGTTTTGGAAAAAGAAGGATATTGATTCTGAAGAAAAATGTCCATTGTGTGGTACAGTTGTTACTATTGATGATGTAATATGTCCTCTTTGTTTTTATGAATTAAAATTAAGCCCACGCCATCAGAGTCTAAATATTACAGCAAATGAAGAAGATAGTTTGATTCATTTATTAAATGCTGATGTTGAAGAAGAAGAGGAAGAGATTGTTCGTGAAGTTGAGGATGTAATTAATCTAAACGCTCAAGAGATCACTGTTGAAGCAGAATATGATGATGATGATGAATTTATTTCTATTCCTTCCGAACATGCTCCCGAATTTGTTACTAGTAGAATGACTCCATCAGGAGTTGTTGAAACAGACGCTGTTCCTGAAGAAGTAATTGTTGAGGAGGATGACGAGGAAATTGACCTCGGAGGTATTTCAATACCTAAACCTCCAGCCCAAGAAGAAATTGAATATGAAGAAGTTTCATCGGAAATAAAAGCTGAAGAAAATGATAAATCTGTAGCAATAGAGTTACCCCCACCTCCTGCGGAACTACCACCACCTCCTGTGGAACTACCACCGCCTCCTGCGGAACTACCACCACCTCCTGCGGAACTACCTCCACCTCCTGTGGAACTACCACCGCCTCCTGTAGAGCAAAATTCTCCTTATCTTACTGAATCTAATACTCCAGAAATTCAAAATCCGGAAAATAAGTTATTGAATAAAGGTCTAATTTGGCCTTGGGCGCCAAAAGATGAATGGGATGCTAAGAATTTAAGAAAAGAGTTGTTAGAAGCAATGGCGGCTGCAAAAAATAATGATAATAAGAAAGTTGAAGGTATTTTAGAAAATATTGGACCTCATCTTGGGGAGAATCTCGATTTATTATTTCACGTAGGTGTATTGTTAAAAAGACTCGGTAGAGAATATGAATTAGTACAAATGTTAACTAAAGCACAAGCACAATTTCCAGAAAATTCAGATGTTGCAAATGCTGTATCAAAATTAAGTTAGGTTGTGATTAACTGGAACGCCTCCAGCCTACAACAAAAATTAATATTGCCCATTTGGGTTTTAATTTAACTCCTATAAAAAGTTCTGATATTCATGGAATTATGGCTGCAATAAATGAAAATCCTGAAGATCTAACTAGTGCCATGCCTTGGATAAAAACTAATCAAGAAATTAAGCCGCAAATAATTAATTTTATCCTAGAATCTGAAATTCAAAGCGATAAAGGAGAAATTCACCTTTGGTCAATAAAAAAAGAACCCGATAATGAATTTATAGGTTTAATTGGCGTTGATTCGATGACTCATCAAGGAGGGGACCTAAATTTTGGATATTGGGTTAAATATAGTTTTCAAAAAAGAGGGATTGTAACAAAAGTTATTCCTGAGGTGTTGAATTGGTTATCTAAAGTTCACTATTCTGAGATTCTTGAAATTACAGTCAACCCAAACAATATTTCAGGTTTAGCAACCTGTAAACATATAATTAGAAAAATGAAATTAAATGAAGATGATTTTAAAATAACAAAACTAATTCATCAAAATAAAAAGATGTTATATCACACATATATGTTTCCATTAACAAACGGTTTTGGAGAGTAGATAAATGAAAAAATTATTTCCTATTTGGTTAACAATAGATTCTGATGATGTATTTCATCATCCAAAATTTCAAGGACATCCAACTCGGAGTAAAAAACAAATTAAAAAGAAATCAATTAGTGATGAAATGATTCTTAGTTTTGAAAAATTCAACGAATGGCACCAAAAAAATCTAGATTTACCGATTACAATATTTTTAATTGGACAGCAATTAGAATGTGATAAATTTAAATCAATATTAAAAAAATTACTTGAAAAAAGTAAAAGAAATGGAGGAGATATCAAAATTGCTTGTCATGGATATACACATACATGCTGGTCTGCTTTTAGACCTAACAAAGAAGAATTTAGAAACGATTTGCAAATTGCAAAAAAAATTATCAAAGAATTTGCTGAAACTTCTTGGAGGCCATGGTTTAGAGCACCTGGTGGATACATAGCTCCTTGGATGGCTGAGATTCTTAAATTAGAAGATTTTGAATTAGATTCATCAATTAATCCAACAAAATTTCTATCTATTAAATCGGGGAAATCAGAAAAAGGATTTGGATTTAATGGATGGGGTTCTGTTCATAAAGCAATGAATAATGCTGGCATTATTGAACGTCCATGGTTAACTACGTTTTACCCTGCATTTCCAGCTTGTGGGCCGGCACTACATTTTCCATTTTTAAAATATTTTGCAAATTCAACTTGGAAGAAGTTTACAAATTATAGGGTTGCAATAGAAGATGAGATTAAAGATAAGAATATTGAAATCACAACAGTTTATTGGCATCTATTGGACTTTAGCAAGAATAAAGGTAAATGGACCCCACCAATAAATAAAAAATAATTATTCTTCTTCAAATTTCTCAATTAGCAATTTCTTTTCTAATGACGTCCAGGCACTACTTGATTTGGAATCTTCCAAATGCTCCTCTAACAATAATTCTTCAATTCTCCCCTTTCTTTTCTCTTCATCATAATTAGGAAAAAGGTTTTCAAACAGTTCTGGTTTTTTCCAAATCAATAAACCAAATAAGATAAAGAAGCTTGAAAAAATAGGAATTAGCCATCCAAAAGAATTAGTTGGAATACAACTCGATGCTTCAGAATTACAATTTTCAGGTGGTAAAAACCCCATGGAAAAGAGAAGTCCTGAGATTACCAACAAACCTAATCCTGTTCCTAAAAGTATTCTATACGCTGCGGCCGCAGGCGTGTTCATAACACCGCCTCAATAAACCTTGTAAAGTAACTTATGAATTTTGTAAGGCAATAACGGCCTATTTACTGGAGTTACTTCAAGCACTCTGGCATCATCTCGTCTTCTTATGTCTTGTAATAATGGATGACGACTTTTTTTATGTAGAGTCATAAGTGATGGTTTGTCTGCTTCTAATGCTGCTCGTACAGTAGTTACAAAAAGATCTGATTCCACTGTAAATTTTCCAATCTCATCGATCATTAAAACTTCATAATTTTTTGTTGCATCCTCAATAGCAGGTACTCCAACTCTTTCTAATTCTTCAATATTTAATCCATATCCTAAAACTCGCATTCTAGAATCAATATCTCTATGTGCTACAACACCCCGCTCGCCAGACTGATAATTAACACATTCAAATCCTACTCTTTCCCCGTTATCATTTTTTATTGGCTCCATAAACATCCCACCAACAATATTGTAGTCTTCAAAGTCTTCACCTTTTGAAATTAATTCAGACTTTCTTTGCTCAATCAACATATCAACAGTTTTTTTCAAAACTCCACTTTTGCCACTACGCGGCAAACCAGTTATTCCAATCTTTGGTTGTATTCCCATCTAAATAAACTCCATTAAATTGCAATTAACTGTGCTGACATTTTAATTGACATAGTAACTAATTAAAAAAGATAACTTTAACTTGAGGTTTTTCTTATTCTTCTAAATCAAGAATCTCTAAACCTTCTTTCATCCAACCCCATCCTCTTTGACACCATTCAACTAAACGAGAAATTGAAGATTTATCCATGCCAAATTTTTCTGCAATTAAATACAATGTCTCTAATTCATCATCATCAATTTCCCCATCAATAGCGGACATTAATACTGAATCTCTTAAAGCTAACTTTCCTGCTTTTTGTGACATGTCTTTTAGAGCAGATTCAAGTGTTGGAGGTTGTTTCAAATATTGTCGGATTTGTTTTCTTAAAGAAGGTGGCAACATTGCCGTACCCAATCTTGATTCAAATAATGCCATTTCTTCAAATGTCAATTCGCCATCTATTCTAGATAAGTGAGCTAATAATTTAGCGTAAGAAAATCGATCGTCTGTTGATAATTCATGCAATTGGTCTGGTAGCATTAGCATACGCTCAGAGGTTTATGCCCATAATAGAATCGCATCAATTTACAATTTTTTATTCAAATTATACCGTTTAGTTGATTGCCGAAGAATTATTCGATAGGGCAATGGCTAAGATCGCAATGCTTGTTTCTAATCGACACGATCCTGATCCAAGAGTGCAAAAAGAAGCTGAAGCATTGACAAAGGCTGGGCATTCTGTATGTATTTATGCATATGACAGATTACATGAAATTAATACACAAAATGAAATTATTAATGGGGTTGAAATTAAACGTATTAGAACCAACTTAGTTCCTTATGGGAAAATTTGGAAAACTGGGAAAGGGTTGAGAGAATTTCGTCACATTGTTAAAAAAATATTATTAGAAAATCCGGTGGATATTGTCCATTGTCATGATCAAGACACTTGTTCAGTAGGTTTATGGTGGAAAAAACAAGGTCGTGGGAAATTTGTATTTGATGCACATGATTTATACTGGACTTGGCTATTATTACCTAACCCCAAATCTTTAATCAGAAAAATAGGTGCTTTTATTCTGAAGAAAAGAGATAAGAAATATGCTCAAAACGCTGATTTGCTAATTGTTGCTACCGGACAAATTGGTGGAAAAATGGGGTACCAAGAGATTTATAAAAAATGGGGAGCAGAGAGTTTAGTTATTTTAAACGCTGAAAATAAATATTCAGATTCTTGGACCTATCCTGAAAAATTTACTATCGGTTACTTTGGTAATTTAAGAGATTATAATATGTTTAAATCTCTAATTGATGCTATTTTATTAATTGATGAAAATGAAAGGCCCCACCTAAGAATTGCAGGCTCGGGTGCCGCTTCAAAAGAAATTACAGAATTATTTGAAAAAGTTCCTCAAATTAATTGTAATATAACTGGAAGGTATTCTCATTCTCAACTTAAGTCTTTAATGGATGAAACAACAATACAATACTGTCTTTATTCTAGGAAAAGAGGTAATATTGAATTTACAATCCCTGCAAAATTATTTTCATCCATTGCCTGTGGGAAAAAAGCTATTGTTAATTTTAATTCATTAACCTCTGAAATTTGTAATGAAAATAATTGGGGTTGGAGTGTAAATGAGGAAAATGTATATGAAATTTCAAAGTTAATTGAAGAATTAATACATGAATGGGATTCTCTTTCGGATGAAGAAAAAAAGAATCAATACCCATTTGGAGAATTTGAAAATAATATTAATTGGGACATGCAAGCAGAAAAATTAATTGATGCATATAATAAAATTAGAACGCCATGAAAATGTCATCATCAATTTCTACAATTTTTTCTTGTGAAAGTAAGAAATCTATGCCTTCTTCAATTTCGTTTTTACTAATGCCTCTTTTTGATAATTCAATAATAATCTGTTTTCCAGAAAGGCCACGATTTTCATTATTTTTTATACGCTCTAATTCCATTAAAATCAATTGACTTGTTACTGCCAATAATGGATCGTCTTCGGGATGAGCTGCTGAAATATTTGGACCGAAAAAGTCAGATAAATATTTCAAATAACTTGGTTCCATACTCTCTTCTTCCTCTTCAACAACTTTATTGGTTTCATTTTCAAACTCAAATGTATCAAATAAATTTGTTTGCGCTTCATCCTTTTCTGGTTTCTTTGGTTCCAATCTACGGCCTAAATTTTCTAGACGAAAAATTCTCTGTTTTGCTCTTAATTTTTCTTTTTTAAGATCTATAGCAAGCATCTCCAATTCATCTATTGCTCTTTCATGTAACCATTCTCTAAAATCCCATTTAGGGTTAATAGCCAACATAAGATCCCACATCCTCATTACTGAATCCGGTAATGATATCGAATCAACTTCTCCGGAGCCATGCTCATCTGGCGTATGTGAGTCTTTCATTGTACATACATTAACAAAGAAGGTTGATGAACTGTTCTCTTAAAATGCGAAATAAATTAGTTCAAGTATGGGTGGCTTTTGGGCGTGTCATGGCTGATTATTCAGTGGTATTGCTTCCGGGTGATGGTACTGGCCCTGAAGTTATAGAACAAGCAAAAAAAATGTTAGATGTAATTGGTGAAAAGACATCTATTGGATTCAATTATGAAACTATTGAATGTGGTGGAAAACATTACTTAGATACTGGGAAAGAATGGGAAGAAGGTTCTTTTGAAAGATGTAAAAATGCAGATTCAATGTTGTTAGGAGCAATTGGCTGGCCAGGGGCATTGAGGGATAATGGAGATTTAGCAGGAGGAGAAATTGTATTAGGTTTAAGATCCGGTCTGGATTTATATGCAAATGTTCGACCAATAAAATTATTCAAAGGCGTTCAACATAAAATACATGGCAAATTCAATTCTGTCTGGGATGCTTCAAATGTTGATTTATGTATTTTAAGAGAAAATACCGAGGGGCTATATTATGGTGCCCTACAAAGATCTAGAGCTAGAAGTACTGGTGAAAAAATGTTTGAATCTCCTAGTTTAGATTTCCCTGGATTAACTGGTGATATCGCTTGGGATCCAAGGCCAATCAGTGAAAAGGGTTCAAACCGTATCATCTCAAAAGCATTTGAGATTTCATCAAAAAGAAATGGGGCACCCATAGATGGAACAAGTAGAGTTACTTGTGTTGACAAAAGCAATGTAGCAAGAGGATGTCAATTATTTAGAAATGTGTTTGACAAAGTTGCAGAAAACTACCCGAAAATAGATACTAATTATGCATACATAGATGCTTTCACAATGTGGTTAATTAGAAACCCTGAGGAATTTGATGTTGTTGTAACATCAAATATGTTTGGAGATATTGCTACAGACTTAGGTAGTGTCCTACAGGGTGGAATGGGTATGGCAGCAAGCGGAAACATTGGAGATAATCATGCTTTGTTCGAACCTGTTCATGGTTCAAGTCCAAAATATGCAGGGAAAAATATTGTAAATCCAATTGCAACTATTAATTCACTTCAAATGATGTTAGAATGGTTAGGAAATAAACACAATGATAATTTATTAATTGAAATTAGTTCTAAAGTAAATCAAGTTGTAAGTGATCAAATTCAAGAAGGCAAAAAAATAACTTACGATTTGGGTGGAAATTCCACCACCTCTGAAGTTGGAGATGATTTAGTTAAAAGAATTACAACTTTACTTGATTGAAGATTGAAGTGTTTCATTAATAGTATCAAGAGCGACTTGTAAAGATTTTTTATTATCCCATTTTTCTCTTTTTAATCTTTGAAAAATTAATAATTTTTCTTGTAAATTGTTACTAAACCTTGTGACATCATCAACTATTGTTATTGTAGACATTAAAGATGAACGTGATAATGGGTTTAAATCAACAACTATCACTTTTAACCCCATATTTACCAATGCTTCACATCTATCTCCATCTTCCAATGGAACTAATATTGCATCAGATGCTAAAATACCATTAACATCACAAATAGCCCTAGGGCCACTTAAACCCGGAATTAGCCCATCTGCAAATGAGCCGAGAATAATTACATTATTGACCGCTCCTTCCCATTCTTCTGGTGAACGTTTCCAATTATTTGGTGGTCTGAGGGATACAATCTTTTTACACTTTTCAAGATGTGCAACTAAACCTGAAATCCTTTCTGGTGTTCTATAATATATGTTAACCTCAATTGGGCAAGATAATAATGCAGCACAACCAACTAACTCTTCACCTGCCAAAATAGCAGTATTTCCGTTAACACTAATGATTGGCCTCACAGCGGATTTCAACATTATCGCTGCTTGAATTGTTGCTTCATTCGCAATAGGGATTGTTTTTTCCCCTAACAAATAATCGAAAGCTTCTCCACGGCCGTGTGCAATCATTGCAGTGCCTGCAAGTAAGCCTTTAGAGGCTGCCTCTTCTAACTCATATCTACGTTCTAATGACCTTTTGCGGGGATGTGAATCTGGAACATCGTAAGACATCTCAAACCTCCTCGAATAATAATGACATGTCCAATGGACGAGTCCCTCTGTGAATAGCGCTAGTTGAAATCACATCTACAAGCGAATCTTTCCAGTCTTTCAAATTTTCCAAACTTATCCCTCCACTAGCCTCGAAATAAATTTTACATGTTAAATTCAAATCTGAAATTGAAATGATAATTCTATCACAATCTTCAACACTAATATTATCCAACATTATAGTAAGTGATTTGTTATTCTGAAGTTTTTCCCAAGTTTTTGCGGCCATTACTGCTTCTTCATAATTTCTAACTTCAATTATCACAAATGCTCCTGCCTGTTTAATGTTTATATTTTCCAAAGCAAACTTTACCCTTTCAATAGAAGTGAAATCTGAAAACTGGGCGGCTAAATCATTTTCTTTCAACATTAAGGCATCATTCCTATCTAATCTGTGAGTCAAAGCACCACCCATATGAACTGCCCATTTATCGAGTAAGCCCCACGTTGTTTTTCTTGTAGATGCAATTGGGATCTGGCTTTGGTTTGTCCAATTATTTGCTGTTGTTCCTATCCCAGAGAGCCTACCAAGAATGTTTAAAATCGGGCGTTCCATTTTCAATAGTTGATTTTTATCTCCATCAATTTCAACTAAAACGGCCCCGGATAGAATCTTATTACCATCAACATGATTCCATTTAAGATCTAAATCGGGCGCCCAAAAGTTACAAATCCTATCCACGATTTCTTTTCCGACAACAATTCCATCTTCTTTTGAAATTATTTTTGCAGATGTAATTTCAGAATTCGGTTCGATTGGATGAATGATTCCATCATCATTCAGTAATGCAGTCGACCATAAATGAATGCTCTCGTCGAATCTTTGAGAAAAATCGCCTAATTCGTTAAAAAATGCTAAACTACGGTTGTGTGGTAGGGAAGAATTAGTCGGTTCCACAACCACTCCAAGAGTTAAATGATTTCAATTAATCCGTTTGAAGATAATTTAATTTGTAATATTTTCTTCATGTGGAAAACCTTTCCATTCTTTTATTTGTAAATCAAGAGTCTCAATATCTCCTTCCAAATAATTTTCAGATGACCAAGATACATCAACTGCAATCAATTTCAAATCTTTCGTTTCATTTTCCATGATTCTAAATAGTGTAAATCTCCCCCTTAAATCCTCATTATAAGACGAATGGATATCATCATCGTGATAAGGAGAACCAGAGTTGAAAATGGTAATTTCACACCAATCATAAACCTTAGTTGAATGAGAATGGCCATGAATATAACTGATAATATATGGTCTGTATTCTTCTATCACTTCACACAAATTTGTTATCTGCGTTTCATCCCATTCTCTCCATTCCCAGGGGCCATAATGAGCAATTAAAACCACTTTTTTATTTGTTCCAACAACATGCTCATCGAGATCATTTTTCATAAATGTCAATGCATTATGAGGGTTTCTAAAACCTCCTTCTTCATAACTCGGAACTATATCTGAAGGTGCTAAATTAAGCTGGATAAAATGGATATTATCCCATTCCCAAGAATAATGACCATCCATTCCTGGTGCTACATTTGTTAAATTTGAACGATATTCATTTCTTATTGCTACCGAATCAATTACAGGATGATCTTGTGGTATCCGATAAAATAAATTGCTCCATTCAAAATAATCATGATTTCCATAACCTTCGTAAATTGGATATTTTAATTCATTATTGCCACATAAACCGTATCTTTCAATAAATTCTCCATATTCATCAGTAGAAAATACTCTCCCATCTCTACCGTTTTGAGTGATGTCTCCCGCCATAATAACTCCCCTTATGTCAGAAATTTCTCCTAGCTCTTCATATCCTGCATCTTCCCACGATAATATTTCATTAAAATGATTTAATGCCTCAACTTGGTAATCATTTTGACGATTAGTCGAATCCCAATGTTGACTATCTCCAAAAGCAATAAATGTCACATCAGTTGAATTAAAATTATCTATGTCAGCAACAATATTTTTTTCACAGCCTTCAATCCCATAATCTACAGTATTAATATCAATAAAAATAACACTGGATAAGAATAAGAAGATTAGGAAAAATGATTTGAATTTCTTACCAATATACTGATTTAACGAATTTGATTTTGCAGAAACCATATTTTCCCTCAACCTTTTTTAATTTCCACAGTACATATTGTATCATTTTTTGAGCCCCCGTGAGGAACTAAAAGAATTCTTGTCATTTCAAATCCTCTATTTTTCCCCAAGCCCATACTAGACCATCCAAAACAAATTACTTTACCATTCGTTTTTAAAATTCTAGCTATTTCATTTTTACATCCAGACCAATAATTCATCATTGTTGGTTTAATTTCAAGTAACTCCATTCCATATCCTTCGTAACACTGTTTTGCTTGAGTAATTGAATACGGAGGATCAAATAATACACCATCAAATGATTCGGTTTCTAGTGTTTTTAAAAATTTTAAAGCGTCCATATGAAAATCTGCTTTCCTTTTTTCATTCAAATCATTAGTAACATCTGCAGGACTATTTTCACCTGCAAATGGATCACACCAAACTCCACCATTAATCTCTTCATTTAACAAATCACTAATTGGTTTGATTGTAAATGTCCACTTGTTTGGCATAGCCCAAATTCTTTCAATCCTCATCAAAATTCCTCTTATGGTCCCTTACTCTAATTGTGGCTAACTAACTGTTTTTTTTAATATATTTCATACCCTCTCTCTTAGAGAGATTACTCAAAATCTGCTCATTATCTTGAATAAATGCATATACTATTTCAGGTTTGGTTTTGGAATATTCTCTTAACACCCAACCAATTGCCTTTTGAATAAAAAATTCTTTTTCGTGAGCACATTTGAGACAATATTCAAACAATTTTTTGTAATCAGTATTTTCTTTATGCTTTAAATGTGCAAGTATTGCGCTTCTTCTAATCCAAAAATTTTCATCTTCAATCCATTTATCTAAAATAATATTCATTTCAAATCTATTATTCATCAACAAAATCCCAATTAATCCTTGAGAAATGGGGTCTATAAAATCCCACCATTGCCCTTCTCTGATCATTTTTTCATAGACTATTAGAGCTTCTAATGTAATGTATTGTTTCCATTTTCTAGCTAATTTAATAGAAATATACTTTTCTTCTCGATGTGATAAATTCCATATATCCATTATTATAGAATTATATTCTTCCTGATTAGAAATTAAGTGCAAATTTTTAACATCATTAACTATTATATTTAAAATCGGGGATTTAACTCCATAAAAAGGCATAGTTGTTTTCATATATCTCTGCATTTGTATAGCATCTTTAGAATTCTTATTATCATTTAATGTGTTAGTGATATGTTTGATAATTCTATCCTTCATTAAAACCAACTTATTCTTCTATTGTGAAATTAAAGCCTATCTTAACGTCTTCTAGTTCTTGAATTATTTCGTGTATTTGTTCTTGTATTGCCTGTTTTCCTACTAGAATTGCGTTGACTTTTATTTTGTCTATAATTTTTAGATTTAGAATTTGTTCTTCTTCTGGAATCGCGCTGATTTCTACTTCTATTTCTGCTTCTATTGCTATGAATNGGGCCTCTGCGGTTTCTACGTCCACGGTTATTTCTAGATTTTCTAACATGTTCTTGTTTACGTTTACGCATAGGTGCTCTTTTGAATTTAAAATTAGATTTAGGTAAAACACCAAAGTCCGGTGGAAGAAATCTTTCATTAATTCCTACTTCTTTTTGAATTCTTGTTAATGACTTTTTTTGTGGCTTTTGAACTAACGAAATCACAACCCCATTATCTCCNGCCCGTGCTGTTCTTCCGCTTCTATGCTTGTATGCTTTCGAATTTTCTGGTGGGTCATAATGTATTACCGATTTTACATTTTGAATATCAATCCCTCTAGCAGCAACATCTGTGGCAATTAATGCAAGATCTTCCCCCCGTGTGAAACTTTTCATTGCATTATTACGTTGTCCTTGAGTTAAACCACCATGCAATATGGAAACTCTAATTCCCAAGCTTTCTAACTCGTAACCAATACGTTCAACACCTGCTCGTGTACGACAAAACACAATACATCTACCGTATTTTTTAATTACTTCACTCGTAACTTCTGTTTTCTTTGAGTTTTTTGTGAACCAAAAGAAATGTTTCATTAAATTCATATTAATGTCCTTGGGACCTACTTCAATTTTTACAGGTTGATATTGATAGTTTTTAATTAAATCTTCAACGTCATCATCTAATGTTGCACTAAACAAAATAGTTTGACGTTCATATGCACATTCATCTAATATTTTGCATACAGGTTCCATAAAACCCATATCTGCCATTCTATCTGCTTCATCAATTACAACAATATCTGTATCTTCAAGACTTAGTGCATTTTGTTCTAATAAATCNATTANTCTTCCAGGGCAAGCCACAAGTATGTCTACTCCTCTTTCAAGTGCCCTGAATTGTTTTGAATAGGAAGTTCCTCCATATATTGCTAATACATCTAAATCTAAAGATGANGCAAGAGGGGTAAGAACTGAATAAATTTGTTCTGCCAATTCCCGTGTTGGAGTAAGAATTAGTGCAGTAGGAAGGTGGGGACTTGCACGCTTACATCTTGAAATCAGAGGTAAAGAAAATGCAAGCGTTTTTCCAGAACCGGTTGGCGCTCTACAACAAATATCGTTTCCAAGCATTGCATCGGGTATTGCTTCCTTTTGAACTTCAAATGGTTCAAAGATTCCTTGCTTTTTAAGAGCGCGAATTAAATCACTTTGAATCGCAAGATCCGAGAATTTGGCGGACATAATTAGAGGGTTCGCTTTTGGCAACGTATATAGCATGGCTGGATTTAAAAAACAAAATAATGTTGTTTCATTAGAAAATACTATTCTTGGTCATCAAATTCAATAGTAGACAATGTAGAATTAGCNGCCATCAAACAGGTNAAAATATCNTCTACNGTTGAACGTAAACTNCTTGGTGATTTTGAAATTACTGTAANNTTTAACTCNGCAATTTCATCATCTAATATTATACTTTCAAGAATAAATGATTCTGGATCATCGACTTTCAAAGTGTTTGCTAAAATTTCAACTTCTTCTTGGTCGCCTTTCCATGAAAGTATTGCTTTAAATTCCTCAGACACGAATNNNGAGGACATAAAACTAGCCTTGAGTGTTACGTATAATTTTAAGAAATTTGCACGATTAAATGCCAATAATTTTGCNGCCAAATTATTAGGGGATTTGTTTTGAGGAAAAGCAGGAGAGAGTATTATATCCGGTATTGATATTTTTTTNCCAGGTTCTGGTGGTGCAAATNTTAATACNATTCAAACTGAAAATAATGGTAGAAAATGTATTTTANTACATAAAAAAAAGAATATTGAAGAAACATTNCAATTAGCAAAAGCAGTAGGTTTAGAGATTGTAGAATGCGTTTTCCAATCNGGNAAGGAAAACCCCCGTTCTTTCTTTGGAAGTGGTAGATTAAATNCAATTGCAGCAGAATTAGATGTTAGAAATTCTGCGCATCCTTGGNATGGNGTNGATTTAATTTTAGTTCANACAAATACAACTTCCNCNCAATTAGTAGANCTNAANAAAATTCTCAAAATNGAATGTTGGGATAGAGTNAGATTATTACTAAACCTATTTACAAATCAAGCAAATAGTGTAGAAGCAAAATTACAAGTTAAATTGGCTATGTTACAAGCAGATCGTTCGATAATGAGAGAATTGGCTAATCTTCAAAACAGNGGNGAAAGATTAGGTTGGGGTGCNGGAGGTAGACATGCTCTAGAAAATAATATGAAAGTCGTCGAAAGAGAAATNGCAACATTACAACGNAAAAAGAGACGACGAGAANTTTCTGAAAATGAAAGAAGGAAACGAAGAGCTAAATCTAGAGTGAAAACCATTGGTTTAATTGGTTATACAAATGCTGGTAAATCNAGTCTATTTCAATCAATGGCGGGGAAGCCAGTACTAATTGAAAATCAACTNTTTTCTACACTNGAAACNACAATAGGNAGAATGCAAAAAAGTCCCAGAATTTTAATGGTTGACACAATAGGTTTTGTAGATAATTTACCCTCTGTTTTACTAGATGCTTTCAATTCAACCATTAAAGAAAGCATTGTTTGTGATTTAATTCTATTAATTATTGATGGTAATGATGATAAAAATGAATTTATAAGAAAATTAGAAACTACATTAAGAGAGTTAGATGGGCTAAAGGAACCATTTGAATTTGATAAATTACAAACAGTAATTACAAAATCAGATTTAATTACAGATAAAAAATTAAATGAATTATTTGAGATNGTAAAAAGATATGATTTAGCAACTCCAATTAATACTTCTAGNGTTAATAAAAGTGGAATTCTGAAATTAAGACAACGTATTTTATCACAATTATATGGGAAACCTGTTTCAATTGATGTTTTTCCTGCAACNGAAAATCACCATAGTTCACAATCTGCAATAATTGCCAATTTACATGAATTAGGNCATATCATCAAAGAAACAAAAATAGATACATTAGATACTTTACGTGTTACACTATGGGTCGATGATGCTGTATTGAATCGATATCTTTCTAAAAAAGGAAACCAAATAATAATTTCAGAAAAAACAAGTGAGGTTGTAGTATGACTAATGATGCAAATTTGGAGGACAAATATGTCGAGAAAATTGTTTCAATGGGGTATACTGAAGAAGATGCGAAAGATTATATTGAGGCAAAAAAGCCTAAAATAATCATAGATCCAAATCTTGGATTAGGTGATGTTGAAGAAATAGAAGTTAAGCTTCCAGAAGTAAATGAGTCTGTTTTTGCTAGTAGTTCCAATATTTTGCTCCCATCTCAAAGAGATGTGAATCCTTACGCAAGAGGTTTAGCAGTTATTTTACTAATTGGTTGTGTGGCAGGATTGCTAAATGGTATTGATTTTTTATCACCCACTTCTGGATTAAATAAACCTCATGATTTAATTTACGCTCAAACAATTAATGCCCCAGAAGATTCTGCAATTTTTCTTGGTACAGTAGTTTTAGAAGATGGTAGTCCCGCTCAAAATTTTACAATTAATGTNAGAGCTGAAAGAGGAGGAAATCATTTCACAACTACTGATCATGAAGGTAAATTTAGAATGGAAAATTTAACTCCTAGTTTATCTCTTTTAGATATTGCAATTGTTGAAGATGATATNACATATGGTGTTTCTCATAGAATGTTACTTAATCCACCCGCNGGATTTGAACCATATGGATTTACTCAAATTGATATCGTGTTTCCAGATAAAAGTGAATTTGGAACAGATAATGGAACCGGAGTCTTTTGGATTGATTATTCTCCAGAAGAAATGGAATTTCCTTTAATTGATCCATCTGCTGCCACAATTTATTCAATATTTGGATATGGATTTGTAGGGCTGGCACTTTTAGGAGGTCTTCTCTCTATAATTGCATTAAATACCGGAAACTTGGGTTTAATTAGAAGTGCATCGGGACTNGTNTTTTTCTCTATGGGNCATTTTTATTCCGCTTGTTGTTTAGGATTAGTAGTTCTTTTGCTTAGTTTTATGATTCCAAAAAATGAAGGCTTTTGAGGTATGGTGTTATCCTCTAATTGAATCGGATGACAAAAATTGAATTTGAAGAGTTGTCCGAATGGGCTTGGGCAATTAGGGAGTTGCCATCTAGCATTGAAGCACTTTATATTGATGAAAANTTAATTTTAGCTGGTGATAAAGAAGGAAATATTACTTGCTGGAATTATGAAGGTGAATTNCTCTGGAAACAAAACGTTGGGAATAGAGTAGAAAATTTTGTATTAGCACAAAGTTCTGAAAATGCAAATCTATTCTTAGTTGCAGGATTNGATNTTTGTGGTTTAAATGTTTCAACAGGAGATTTNNTNTGGAAAGCNGAATTAGAAGGCATTAGTGACTTAGTGGCCATAGATGAAAAAAATCAACAATTGATTGTAACNAGTTCAGTATTTGATATTGAATATCATGATTTTATTGAGGGTTCATGTTGGAGATTTTCTTTTGATGGTGATCTATTAGGTTCTCATAAAATGGATGAAAAGGCGTGGCATTTGCATTCAGATAAAGAAAGTGTAATTCTTGGTTTAGGAAGGCCAAGAAATGGTATTTTGATGGTTGATAACGATAAATATGAACATATGAATTTGGAAGATAGTCCCATATGTTGTGGTTACAAAAATATTCTAGGGCACTCGAATGGAGTNATTTCNATTTTTAACAAAAGCAAAATAAAATCANAAAAAATTTGTGAATCTGCAATTAGTGCTATTACCATGCAAAATAATTCTATTCTTATTTCTAATCAATCGGGGCAATTATATTATAAAAATAAAAAAGATACTTTGTGGGAATATTATTCTGAGGATATTCTTTCTTTGGTAAATGGTGTTACTTCTGTAGAGTTTGATTTAACTTTTGCAAGCACAAGAACTGATAATGGGTCNAAATTATTTTTATTGAATTCCAAAAATGGTGANTTNATNTTTAGTTCTGAAAATGAAAATTCAATTAGAACTTCATCAAGTTATGAAAACATGCTTCTACTAGGAATGGAGAATGGAAAAATCNTAATTTTAGAAATGGATTTGTTACTTNGAAGATTTNATCAGAAAAATGATTCTGATAATATAGATGAAGACCGCAAAAAAATGCTTGATAAATTACGTAAGCTNAGAAANTAATCATCTAGACGGGCCAATCATTTTCTCTGGTTTAATCCATTTATCAAATTGNGCATTTGTCAAATANCCTAATTCGATTCCGGATTCTCTTAATGTCAAACCTTTTTCATGGGCATTCTTAGCAATTTTAGCTGCTTTATCGTAACCTATGTGATTATTTAATGCAGTAACTAACATCAATGAATTTTCTAAATGATCTTGAATTACTTCTTCATTTGCTTTCAATCCGTCAACACATTTTTCTCTAAATGAACGGCAAGAATCTGTTAANAATTTAACTGAATGTAATAAATTGTATATCATCATAGGTTTGAAAACATTCAATTCAAAATTTCCTTGTGTTCCGCCAATTGTAATTGCTGTATGATTGCCAATAACTTGACAACAAACCATTGTCATAGCTTCAGATTGGGTTGGATTAACTTTACCTGGCATAATTGAAGANCCTGGTTCATTTGCTGGAAGGGATAATTCTCCCAATCCACATCTCGGTCCNGATCCAAGCCAGCGTAAATCATTTGCAATTTTCATTAAACTAGCTGCTAACGTATTCAATGCTCCNGAAGCTGAAACTATTGCATCATGAGCNGCCAATTGTGCAAATTTATTTTTTGCNGAAACAAATGGTAATCCCGTTTTTTGAGCNATTGTACTTGCAACCATATCTGCGAAATGTGGATGAGTATTCAAGCCTGTACCCACTGCAGTACCNCCCAATGCTANTTCATAGAGGTCTTTCAAAACAAATTCAATTCTACGAATATCTGCATCCAACATTGATACATATCCNCTAAACTCTTGACCTAATGTCAAAGGAACTGCATCCATTAAATGGGTTCTTCCNATTTTAACAATTGANTTGAATTCTGCGGCCTTCTTATGCAATTCCTCTCTTAAATCATTTAATTGTGGCAATAAACTATGTTTAATTTCTTCAGTAGCAGAAATATGCATTGCTGTTGGAAACGTATCATTTGANGATTGACCNCGATTAACATGATCATTTGGATGTACAGGAGATTTACTACCTAACTCGCCCCCTGAAATTTCAATAGCTCTATTTGCAATGACCTCGTTCGTATTCATATTAGTTTGAGTTCCACTACCTGTTTGCCAAATTCGTAATGGGAAATGTTCNTCTAAATCTCCTGAAATTACTTCNTCNGCNGCTTCAATAATTAATTTTGCAACCTTTGGTTCTAATTGATCTAATTTCATATTTACTTTGGCCGCACTTTGTTTNAAAATTCCAAATGCCCTAATTACTGCTCGAGGCATTTTATCATCCCCAATATCAAAATTAACTAAAGAACGTGCTGTTTGNGCTCCAAAATATCTNTCNGAAGGTACCTTAATATCNCCCATTGTATCTTTTTCAATTCTTACATCTGAATTAGATTTTATTTTTTTNGCCGGTTTAGATTTCTTTGTGATTGGTTCTTTTGTATCTGCATCGATTCCTAAATTCAATAATCTAGTAATCGTTGCTGAACGACCTTCTTCTCTTCCTTTGCCTGTATGGCCATCTAATTTTATTGCTAANTCTTCAGGTATGCTTATGCTCAAAATTCTACGATCGCCTGCTCTGTGCTGCGCCATGCACGGNCCTNNTGTTTTTAATTAATAAATGCTCTTTTTTNTNAAATTNNNCNNATNATATTGNAATTATNNGNNTCTAATCTCTAGNTACNGANATAATTTGTATGAGGTTNTATNGGTTTNTCNCNNCCANCTGTTCTNCATGNTTCAATTGNCTTTACNACAGNCATNCCTNCNANAACTNTNCCAAATACTGGATGTTGTGAAGATGTTTGTCGATCCCACCAATCTAAAAATGAGTTGTGCTTTGTATTGATGAAAAATTGNGANCCGCCGCTATTAGGTCCAGCATTAGCCATGCTNAGTGTNCCNATNTCGTTTGAAAATTTCGCATTTTCCAAATGTTCATCTTTGATGTTGTATCCTGGCCCTCCAGTTCCTTGCCTAGGACTGTTTGGGTCTTTGCTGTGTGGGCATCCTGCTTGTAACATAAACCCTTGAATTACACGATGGAAATGTAATCCATCATAATACCCCTTATCTGCTAGTTCAAGGAAATTGCCAGCAGTTATTGGCATAGTGTCTGTAAATAATTCAATTTTAATATCGCCTGCAGACGTCTTCATTAGTACGTTTGTTCCTACCATAATCACTTCGAACACTAGGAGGTTTTTGAGATTGACCTTTTTCGAAATCAGATATACAATCTGTTTAAACTTAATTCGAATTGTAACCAATGGTTGTTTGCTTCTGGTCTATCATCTCTATTTTTGTAAGCTAAATCGGGGGGTAAAAGTACTGTATGTGTTGAT
>PBHR01000012.1 GCA_002720275.1 Methanobacteriota archaeon | reverse complement strand
GGTGGCTTGCTACTTCGATGTCGTCTCTTCCTATCCTGGGTCTGCAGCAGGACCCAAGGGTGGGGTTGTTCGCCCATTAAAAGGGATCGTGAGATGGGTTTAGACCGTCGTGAGACAGGGTTGTTGCTTGGTGGTGGAAGCGTTGTTGCTTGATGGAAGGGGTCCTTCAGTACGAGAGGAACGAGGGCTCGGGGCCACTAGTTTACCAGTTGTCTGATAAGGCAATGCTGGGCAGCCACGCCCTAGCGGATAAGAGCTGAAAGCATCTAAGCTCGAAGCCGCCCCAAAGACGAGGCAATGCAGAACTCTCGTAGAAGACGAGTTTGATAGACTTCGGATGTAAGCACCAAGGTTTTCCGAGGTGTTCAGTCCGGAAGTACTAATAGTTCGAGCTTCATAATATACATAAAAACGTCAATTACTACCCGTGCTATCCATCGTCCATAAGGCATGCCAATAATCATCTCACTTTTTCACATTCGAAAGGAGTGGGAGTACGGTCATAGCGGAGGAGTTTACCCGGTCCCATTTCGAACCCGGAAGTCAAGCCCTCCTGCGTCTGTTACTGTACTGTGGTGCGAGAGCCCACGGGAAATACAGTCACTGTACCCCTCTCCTTTCACTTTTTGTGATCTTTTTTATTCCACATTACATATAACTAACTTGTATGCGCAATATTTCTATGGGGCTACTAGCAACCGAAGTATTTGGCCATAGCCAAGTTGGAGTTTCTTTAGCAGTTGTAGGTAATGTTTTGTTTCATCCAATGGGTGTTATAGGTGAAGAATTAGAAAAAATATTATCTGTATTAGATATTGAGTCTTTTCCATTAAGTATTGGAGGTTCTAATTTGTTAGGAAGTTTGATGTGTGGTAATTCTAATGGAATTGCTGTGGCGGATATTGCAACAGAAGAGGATATCGACAAATTAACTTCATTTGGAGATGTTGTAGTGATGGAACATGGTGTTAATGCTGCTGGAAATTTATTAATTTGTACTTCGAAAGGAGCATTAATGAGTCCATTGTTACCTGATGAGGGTGTAAAATTACTTTCTGAGGTGTTTAAAGTCCCTGGGATTTCAACAACAATTGCAGGTCAAGAAATTTTAGGTAGCTTAGCAGTTGCAAATAACAAAGGCGCTATGTTACATCCAGATGTTACAGTATCAGAGGTTGAAAAAATAAAGGAAGTATTGGATGTAGACGTTATGGTGGGAACTGTTGGTTATGGATCTCCATTTATTGGTGCAGGAATGGTGTCTACTGATTTTGGGGCTGTGGTAAGTCCCGAAACCACAGGTCCTGAACTCAATAGAATTGAAGATGCCTTAGGATTTATTTAACATTTTAATGAACGTAACAATATTACATCGTCCCGATTCAGCAGTGCATCATGGGCGAGATGATATATCATGGAAAGGTAAAACAAGTATGGAGTACAGAGGATCCCGGAATAATTGAATTTAGATATACTGATCAAATTTCTGTTTATGACCAAATCATACCTAGTTTGATTCCAAGAAAAGGTGAGAGCCTTAATAGAACAAGTTGTCATTGGTTCAAGTTAGTTGAAGAAGAAGGAATTTGTAAAACACATTTGATTGAAATGAATGCACCAGATAGATGTTTGGCAAGAAAATTCGAAGTAATTAGGGAACCGGGGCAGATACCAAAAGATATGGAAAATGTATTTGTTCCTTTAGAAGTAATTTGTAGACATTACCTTTCAGGTTCAGGTTGGAGAAGGCATAAAAGAGGAGAATTAACATCTGAAGAATTAGGTTTTGAATCCGGATTAACTTTAGAAGAAGGGGTGAAATTACCAAAACCATATTTGGAAGTCTCTACAAAATTCGAAGCATTCGATAGATTATTGGATCGGGAAGAGGCATTACAAATTTCTAATTTAGAAGGTCATGAATTAGATCGAATACTTGAAATCGTGTTGAAAGTGGATGAAATAATTGACAGAGAGGCAAGTCTTAGGGGCTTAATTCATGTAGATGGAAAGAAAGAATTTGCCTTAGGTACTAATAGAGAACCCGTACTTGTAGATTCTTTTGGAACATTAGATGAAGATCGTTGGTGGGATGCAGAAGCATATGAAAATAGTGAAATTGTACAATTGTCAAAGGAATTTGTGAGGCAGCATTATATTGAAACCGGACACCAACCTAAACTTTACGAAGCAAGAAATACCGGTGCCGAGGATCCTCCAATACCAGCATTACCAAATGAGATTATTAATCGCACTTCAGAATTATATGCCGAAATGTATGAAAGATTGACCGGTAATGAATTTTGATTAGTGATGAGCCCGCATTAAAACACCAGTTTTTTGTTTCCCTGCATCTCTTAAGATCACACTTAAATCTCTTGCAAATGTTCTGACACCACCATCTAGCGGTTCATCAGCGGAAACACTCCATTTTATGTTTTTTAGATGTTTGTGAAGTATTACCACATCATCATATAATAGGTAACCTTGAAGATTCATTCCCCATTTTCCTATTGAAAATTTTTCATGATTATGTATTGATTTTGAAAAACCAGAATGTAATTTTGAAAGCAATTTGAACATTTGTTCACCTTCATTAGAATGAGGTGGTTTAAGATACATTAACAAATAACTTAGGGGATTTCCTTCACCCAAAGGAATTCTACCTAAACGTTCTTTTGGTTTTCCTTTTCCTAGAGGTTGTTGATTTCTACTTTCGTCTGATTTAGATGCAATAAAAATTAAATTTGCATCATCCCATGGAATGTCGTTTCTAGATTTAGGGTCATCTATTCCCTGATTTTGAATTCGTTCTAAAATAAGTGGGTTATCTTTTAAGAATTGCAAAAAATCTTCATCAGTGGAATCTAAAACTGCCAATAATTCAACAATTCCTTCACAATCAAAAGTATCGAATGTGAAAAAGGGATTAAGTCCTGAAAAATCATTCTGTTCTGACATTTATATCGCCTAATCGTAATAGCGTTCCCTTGACATCATTCTATTTATCTTTGCATCGATATCATCTTCAATTTCTGATGTAACTTCTTCAACTTCAGTGACTTCAACAACTTCTTCTTCTTCTTCAACAATTTCTTCTTCTTCAACAATTTCTTCAATTAGTTTGTCTTTTCCATCTTCAATAAATATGCTATTTTCTTCTTCATCTTTTTCTTTGTAATTTTGTATAAATTTAATTTCGTTTTCTTTATTATTTGTTCTTTCTGGATTAGGGCGTGTTGCTTTTTTCTGCTTAAGTTCAAGAAAACCCAACAGTTTGGCTATGCCTAGTAATATAATTGCAGAAATTAGTGTCCAAGCCCAATCATTACTTTCAATAATTGGTGTGCTAATATTTGGAACCATGAATGTAAATGTATTGTCCTCTAAGTCATCATCTAAATGCCATGGTTCTTCGCAATTTAGTTTAAATTCAATTTCATTAGATGTGATATTTGGTCTTGTAATTGTAATTGTGGGTGCTAATTGTCCCTTTGCCATATCAATTTTCCATTCAGCGCTCCATTCAGATGAGCTTGAGCCACTTAGAACACAGTAAACGTCCGATAATTGCTCATAATTTTCTCTTCGCATGTTAATTGTTAAGTCTTCATTGTCAGAAGAGAGATCGACAGATGAAATGCCAACATTCCAATTTTTATATGGAATGACTACTCTTCTTGAATCACTGTCTAATAATTTGCCAAATCCGTCGTAAATTTCAATGTTTATTAGGTGTATCCCACTGCTTTTTGCCCAACTCTCTAAAGTAAGGTTTTGAGTTGTTGAATTTCCTGAATGTATGCCAGAGATACTTTCGACAAGCACTCCATTAATTCTAAGTAAAATATTCCAACGCACTTTAATTGTAGTTTCTGACAACTCACAAATTGCAATGTTTTCAGAATCAAGAGTTCCACCTAACTCTAGTTTGGAAATTGCAGAATTTTCTAACTCACAATTAGCATTTAAAATTGGTTTTTCAAGTATGATGACTTTATATTTTAATTCATTGTTACAATCATTTGAATTAAGGTTTGAACAAATTTCATATTCAAATATACCAGGACTGTTAAGTTCTATGATTGAATTATCACTATTTGTATTTCCATTAATTTTTATTTCAATTGCATCATTTGCATAACCAACGAATACAGGGCTAGCGCCCCATGAAAGATCTAATTCACAGCAATGTGTTTTTACATTTAAAGTAATATTTTGCTCAAAGCCAGAAGGATCCCAAATCCGAATAGTTTGTGAAAAATTTTCACCGTTCCAATTTTCTGAGGGGGTTAATGAAATTGGTAATCCTTTGGTGGCTCCAGAGGGAATATAGAAATTATTTGTTGGGGTGGTCTCCCAACCTTCTGGAATGTCTAATTCTAATGATATTTTGCTTAGGCCATTTCCAGTATTTTTAATCCAAACAAGAGGGTAACCACCGTTTTCACTTACATACCAATCCTCTTCAAAACCTATCTCCATGGAATAAATATTTGCAACTCTCAGTGGGACTGCAATTTCACTTCTTCCATTTAGTGTATCTCCATCTTTTGCGATTAAGGTCATGATTCCTATTTCTCCTGCAATGGAATTTGAAGGTGGTATGATGTGTACTGTTGTTGAAATTGTTTTACCAGGCTCAATTGGAAATGTTTCTGAAATATTTGTAAAGTTCCATCCAGTGGGTAATACTGGAATTAATATTGGTTCTACAATAGAATTGCCTTTGTTTTCTATTTCAATTGTGATATTTGAGCCCGTAGGTTCCACATCTAATTCAGAATTAATTAATTTTAATGCCCATCCGCTATTCCTTAAAACGTTAATTTTAAAATTTAAATCAATAAAGCTTTTTGAATCTGAAATTAAACTTAGGTTGTAAAAGAGAATGCTATTTTCCCAAGCAGAATCAGGAATAGTTACATTAATCCCAAAAAGACTAGATTGATTCACATCTAATGGTCTTTCTTGGTCAACTTCTACATTCCAAGTAGAAGTATCATTAGAATTCTGAATAGTTTCGATAGTTGAACTCCATTGCATTAAATCAATGAGGTTTCCAGTATTTGTTATATTAAATGAAATGTATATATTTTCATTTTGATTAGCATTAAACTCAGTCCCGCTGATGTTTGATACTGACCAATTGTGGTGTTGTTTTGCGCTGATTACAAGGTCTTCAAATTCATACAAATTAGGATCAACTGTTGAGGTAATTGAAATTCTAATTGTGATAGTATCACCTGCAGGAGAATTCTCTGGTATGGTATAGTCAATTGTGGGGAATACGCTGGTATCTACGTCTAGGATAAAGGAAGAAACAGGAATGAAAAATTCTATTCCCGGATCTTCTTTAACATCCCCAGTGTCTATAAATTCAGCATTAAGTTTGAATGAGTCTTCTCCATTACCTTTGTTTTTTAATTTGACAATTAGTGTGTTTGCTGAATTAACATCAACAATAACGGGTTCATTGGTGGGCTCTACAATTTCGATTTCGGCCCGGTTAACTTGTAGTATGTTTATACTAAAATTTAAACTAATCCCTGAACTTATTTCTGAATTTATTGTATGGAGTAGGGGTGGAGATTGATTTGGAATTGATACATTGATCCAAGTAGTCTTAATGTAGCTTGTTTGGGAGATGTTTAGCATATTTCCATTCAGAGTCCCATGTCCTTCAGCAGACCAAACCCATCCAGGCAGGGCCATTCCTGATGTGGCTAAATCTATAATTAAATCTCCCTCACTTGAATTTGAATTCAATTCCCAAGAAAGATCAACTCCTGGAATGCTTTTTACATGAGGAGGAACCATTGAAATTGAATTTGCAATAAATGTGAACTCAATTGATTTACACAAACTATCGTCTTCTGTTCCAATACAACCAGTAAATGTATTAGATGCAATAGAGCCTAATTCAGCAGATTTAGGGACTTCTACAATGGCCATAAATTCTCTTACTTCNCCCGGAGACAAAGTAATTGAATAATAGGGGCCCCCATTTNCATCAAAAATAAATGGTGTTGTTTGCCAAATATTTGAACTCCATGTTTGACTTGTCAGCCTTTCTTCGGCATTTCCTAAGTTTTCTATTTGGAACCATGCAGATGCGTTTTCACCCCTTAAGCCATGACCTGTTGAAATTGAATTTCCATCAGGTCCCGTGATTGATAAACCCCTTGTCAAATTTACTTCAATTGGAATTAGAAAACTTTTACTTATTACCGGGTTTGAATCTAAAGTCATTGTGATTAAAAACGAACCCGTCTCAGAACCTTCGGCTGATGGAGGAACACTAACTAAGAGATTTGGGCTCCATTCAGTCCCTTCTGGGTCAATAAATATTGATTGACTTAATTCAGGGTTTTGGTCTACAAGTGTCCAATTTTCAGGCATATTTGAAGTATTTATGTCCATACTCCATTCTGCAGCACGTCTTCCGGTTGCTGAAATGCTTATATCTAATATTTCTGAGTCACCAGGATCTATTCTGGCTGGTTCTGGAGGTAACGAAATTGCTAAATCGTATGGTTCTAAAACTGTAAATTGGATTGAATAATTGTCATTGTCTGTTCTGGATTGTGTTATGTTGTCATAAGGATCTAATTCTAATCTAATCTCGTGCGTGCCTAATACTGCAGTCCATTCAACTGTAAATGATGAATCAATTGCATTTCCACTAGGAGAACTAGGGTCCATATCATAAATTCTATTTGTAGAAATTAAATTGTTGTTTACATAAATTTTAGCATCCACTGGTTCTTCACTTGAAATTGTTCCATGATTTGCGTATTGTGCTGTAATTTCAACTACGTCTCCAGGATCAACAGTTGATGGAGAAAATGAAATTCCACGTCCGTCCAATATAGGCGAAATATCAATATTGGCCTGTGAAATTAAAACATCCCCCACTAGGATGTCGAGTAAACCATCACCGTCTAAATCTGCTAATGAGGGTGATGCCCAACTTCTTTTTCCAAGGTCGATATCATCATCCCAAACGTCAGAATTCCCATCATCTCCATCAAATGCACGAAGAGATTGCCCATAAGCAACAATAATTTCGGGAGCACCAATGCCGTTTAAATCAAGTGAAATTGGTTGGCTTAAAGCAATCCCATCATTTGAATTTCCATCGTAAGGTTCCATGTCTTCCCACCAACCTGTGGTGTCACCAGTAATGTCTTCACATCCGACTCTGCCATGTCTGTCTGAATTTAGGACACCATCTTCAAACCAAGTTACCCAACAGACGTGTTCGTGAATCCCATCATTATCTATGTCTACTGGTATGGGGGGTGTTTCAGCATAACCATTAGATGCTGTGAATGATAATATTTCACTTCCATCTGTTAATTCCCATGCGTGGAAACTTGCAGCATCTACGGGGGAACTTTCATCCCAATCACCGGGAGCTGTAAAAATCACTTCTGGGATTATGTCATCATCTAGTTGTGCAATCACAGGTCCTGGCAATCTTATGTGAGGCACTCCACTATCGCCTTCGGAATTTAATGATCTAGCATTCCAATCGAGTGACCCTGTCTCAGAATCAATTCTCCATGCCCACATGTTTCCATCATCACTGTCTATTGTAGTTACTAGGATTGCAGAATTGTCTTCGTCAATTTGAGCCCAGGTAGGATCGGAGGGATGAGTCCCATAATCTAATTGGATTTGCCAAAGCGGTTGGCTAGGAGCTGAATTAGTTAGTGGGATTGAAATTATGGTGGGTCTTTCAGAAATATCATCTACAGTTGACAATACTAGTTCGGGATTTCCATCTAGTTGTAAATCTGCAATTAGTGCTTGTGTTGATGCCAAATGTCCTGCATTAAATGAATCAGCAGAAATTCCAAGTTTTAAATCAGGTTCATTGTATGTCCATAAAAGTTCACTTGAGTGTTGATCTGCATTCCAGTTTCCCGCTTCCGAACAAGAAAGTTGTGGAGACCATGCATCTACTCTTAATCCCGATGGTGTATCATATGCAAGTATAACTTCAAAAATACCATCTCCATTAACATCAACAATACCTGGTGTTGATTTTACGTCTGAAGTTTCACCAAGGTCTACCCTCCATGCCTCTCTGTTTAATCCCCCTTCGAGAATGACTAACCAATCATTGTCCGAACCTGAATTTCGTTCAATTGTAAATACCGCAAATAAATTTCCAGAACCACACCTTTCATTTGATGATTCAGAAGAAGAAATTTGGCCTGAAAAGTCTGCAATTGCACTTCCGTAACTTTGTACTCCATATTCGTCGTCAGCTGAAGATTTCCAATTAATGGAGGGTTCAGTAATGATTCCAAGGCTGTTTAGTCCAAAACCACCATTGATAGAATGTATTGGAGATGTTGAATTTCTCGTGGGGTTGTGCCCAAATTGTGACCAAGGCTGATTTTCTCCAGTCCAAACGTTAGAGTTTGTTTTAGGGCTATATTTTTCATTATTTTCATTAAGTTCTACCGTGAAAGGAACCCATGATTGAAGTAAAATACAAAGTATTGTTGTTATTACAAACACGTAACTTGGACGGCTTTTTTTCATTACGCTCACTATGGACCCCTTGTGCGATTACTAAAACATTAAGGTTTTAATTTCATTAATCAATATGAATGAGGACATAGATTGGTTGTCCGGAAGGTTTTGAAATACTTATATGGGGGTCTAAAGTCGGGAGATTACTTCGACCTCTCTCTCTTGAGGATATCCAGTGACGGACAGAGTGGGAAAATTCCCGCTTTGTCGACTGGAATTGAGAGTGGGAAGTAGGTGAGATACCATGTATATGCAAGCAACTATGGAAGACACACTCCGTATACCCGCGGAGTTTATTCGTAAAGGGCAATCTTTGAATCAAAGGATAGATGATTTGGCAACAGAAGCTTTTGAAGGAAAATATGATACTGAAAATAGATTTGTATTAGTTACTTATGAGCATGAACCCTTAGGCAGAGGGAGAATCATTCATGGTGATGGTGCTATATATCAAAAAGTTCGATTCAAAGCGATTCTTTTTGTAATGCAAGAAAATGAAGTAATAGAAGGTGCAATTTCTGAAGTACATGATTTTGGTTGTTTTATTAGAATTGGGCCAGTAGAAGCACTATTACACAAATCACAAATTATGGATGATCATGTTGATGTTAACCAAGGTATGAGAAGAATTGAAGGGCGTCAATCAGGAAAAGAATTAGGCATTGGGGATGCAGTCAGAAGTAGGATAGTTTCATTGTCATTTAATCCAGCAGATCCAAAGAATTCTAAAATAGGTTTAACTTGTAAGCAACCAGGATTAGGTGGCTTAGAATGGTTAAATGAGGAAAGATAGGTGGTTATGCATGGCTCAAAATAAAAGATTTGCATGTGGTGAATGCCACCTTATTTTACAAGATTCAGTCGATCAATGTATGCATTGTCCTAGCTCCCCAGTCACTTTAGACTGGAGTGGATATGTTTTGATTATGGATTTTGAACGTTCTGAAGTTGCTCAAAGACTCAATATCGAAAGAAGTGGAGAGTATGCATTAAAGGTTTCAATTAGGTGATTTTATGGAAGTTAAAAATAGAAAAGAAAACAATTTACTTAATCGTGTAGAGATAGAATTTGAAATTAGGCACACGCAAAAACCAACACCTAGTCGTAAAGAGATGATAGATTTGGTCGTTAAATCTGAACCGGGTTCTAAATTAGAATTGGTAATATTAAAAAGGGTTAATACTAGATTTGGTCAAGCATTAACTACAGGTTTTGCACATGTTTATTCAGATGCAGATTCATTAAAAAACACAGAAATGGAATACATGCTTTCCCGTCATGCATCTGATGGGGGAGAGGAAATGCCTCCTGAAGGAGATGCATCTGGAGGTGAAGAATAATGGCCGAAGGAAAAAATGTTTCAAAAAAATGGGAGAAATATTCAATAGAGGGAGATAAATTAGTTAGAAAAAATGAGTTTTGCCCAAAACCAGAGTGTGGCCCTGGTATATTTTTAGCACGTCACAAAGATAGGATGACTTGTGGAAAGTGCGGATATAATCACGCGGAAGAAACCTCCAATGAAGAAGAATGATTAAGAGAAATGCTCAGAGAAATTCCCTGAGTTTTCTAATACCTTCCATGTTTCATTATGTTTGAATATCGATTTTCCAATTTCTTTTCTAGTGTTTTTAAGTATGTCTGATTTAGACCACAAGATGTCTTCTCTCCATTGACACATTCTCCAACATTCCTTTTCACAATCCCATTTTGCATCATGTACAGGGCCTTTTTGCTTCATTTTTAAATTATCATTTGAGTTTAAATCCTCAATCCATAAAACAAAACCATTAGGGCTGCAAAGTAATCTTTTATTCTCATAAACAAAGACTTTTTCAAGTATGTGTTGAAAATTAACTTGTCCATTGTCTATTATTTCTCCTGTATTTTCATTAATTAAAGTCCACTCCGCGGTTTTTGACCATACAAGAATTCCTTCATTTGTAATTTCTATTGAAACGACTAAATTTGAATTTTTAATGTTTTTTGACCATTTTATTTCTGGAATCCTCCAAATTTCATTCGAATCATGATCTAAACAATAAATCCCTCTTTTCCAGGTAGTAAAGATTACATGTTCTGAATTTGTAATAATTGCTAAAGGCTCAGAATCTAAAATATGTGACCATTTTGAACTTTCAACTTGAGGTTGATTTTTTGATTCTAGATTTTTTCTTAATTCGGAACGAGTAAGGCCATTTTTTATTTCATAATTCAAATCTATTGAAGCCATCCTTGCGATCATTAATTCAATATCTATCCAACATGCAAAAAGTTTGTTTTTTGAAACAGAGCTAACTGAAATAGATGTTGGAAATGGTTTTTTATATTCAAATTCTGGAATTAAATTTTCATCAATAATCTGTATTTCTCCATTCATCCCTATGATTAATCTTCTATTCTTATCCAACTCAAATAATTTTTGAGGGGGGAATGAAAGCCTACTGTGCACACACCTCCCTACAATATCTAATAGATAATCACTAAAGACGATATGCTATCATACTAAAGAGTCTAGCAGTTACATGGTCGAGCCTGTAGTGCTGATAATTATTAGTGGAGGAGATGTTGCTTCAACTAACCAGGCAGAATCATTATTAGAAAAATGTGAATGGGATGCAGGTAGATTGGTTGAAGGTTTCAAAACATGGAAACACAAATCCGTAAGAATCTGGTGGAGAGATGGTGGTGTTTTATTTGAAGACAATTTAGATACAAGATGGGAAAATGAAACTGGAGAAACGGTTGCCGAAGTGATTTTCCCAAGTCGACACGTTGCATCATCTGGTTTTCCATGTTTGACAATTCATCCTATTGGAACGCCTCAATATGAACTCGATGAAAAACCTCCTTTTGGAGGTAAACCCGCAGATGCACCACCACCCTCACCAAGAATGAGCTCTTGGATGCAGGAATTAAAAAATCAGGCTAAATTACATAATTTGATCGATGAATTCTCAATAAGTTTTGAAACAACTCATCACGGCCCCTGGATTTCAGTTCCTTCATTATTTATTGAAATTGGCTCTACTGAAGAAATGTGGGGCAATAAAGTAGCCGCGTCTGCATTGGCAGATGTGATTATTAACGGTTTGAACTTAAAAAAACAGGGCGGTATACCACAAATAAAATCACAAAAAGTAGTATTTTGTTTGGGGGGAGGGCATTATGCACCACAACCAATGAGACTTTCTGATAAAGGAATAGTCCTAGGTCATATGTTAGCTAATTATGCATTGATTATGGTAAAGAATGATTCTGAAGAAACAATTCCAGGAGGCACTTGGAAGCAGGCAATAATATCAGTATACAATTCTACTAAAAAAGCAAATCCTGATTCTGAAGTTTGGGCGTATTTGGATAAAAAATCATTCAAAGGTTGGCAAAGAAGTGCAATTAAAACATTTTTAGAGGAGCAAAAAATACCTGTTGGAAGAACAGATGATTTGATAATTTAGAATCATAACCATCAAAGTTCTATTTCTGTTGAGCATACTATGGCTGGTGGTATTTTTGGCAGGGCAGTAGTGTTTATTTTACCAGTGATGCCTAAATTTTTAATCGGTTGGGTTGCGAGAAGATATGTTGCCGGAAAAGATTTGGACTCTGCAGTTAAAGTTATGAAAAAATTAGAATTAGAAACGGCCTGTACAACGGTAGATGTCCTTGGAGAGGAAATTAAATCATTAGAAGAAGCTGAGTTTTTTGTAGAAGAATATAAGCGAGTAATTTTTGCAATTAATGAAGAAAATTTAAATGCTAATATCTCAATAAAACCTACTGCATTTGGACTTCTTTTAAATCGCGAGAAAGGGCTTGAAAATATAAGTAAAATCTGTGAATTAGCAGCTAAAACAGATATCTTTGTTAGATTAGATATGGAAGATCATCGAGTGACACAGGACACAATAGATGTTGTTTTAGAAATGCACTCACGTAATTTAACTAATGTGGGTTGTGTATTACAATCTAGATTATTTCGGACAAAAGAAGATATACAAAAAATATGTAAAATTACGAAGGGTTCGGCGGATTTTCGATTATGTAAGGGGATCTATTTGGAACCGTCAGAAATTTCATATACAGATTATCAATCAATTGTAGATTCATTTTGTTCAGATATTGATTTAGCTTTGGATTTAGATGCTTATGTTGGAATTGCTAGTCACGATTTAAAAGTAATTAAATATGCTAAAGATGCTTTAAAGAGTAGAAATTTGGGTTCAGGTTTGATGGATGGAAGAATAAATTCTCCAAAAAATAGAACTGGGAAAGGAGAGGGCTATGAATTCCAATTTCTTTTGGGTGTTAGGGGCAATATTAGAAGAAAATTAGCTGCTGAAGGCCATTTGACAAGAGTTTATATTCCTTATGGGAGCCAATGGTACGAGTATTCTATGAGGAGATTAAGGGAAAATCCAGACATTGCTTGGCATGTTTTTAAGGCAATGATATTCCCTTGGAATAATAGAAGATAACTTATTTTTTTTCTGGATTCGGATTGAACCCTAGTTTACCCTCTTTCCATGCTTGTCTCCTTTCCCTCGACGTTCTAGGGGCTTTTTTAGGAGGTGGCGGGGGTTGTAAGTATAATCTTTTAATTTTATAAGCATCAAATTTCCCGCGGAGAGTGGAGCCTTTGGATGTATTTATTGATCTAATTCTCCACTTCATGCCCTCATATTCAATGATTGAACCTGCTGCAAAAACTCTGTCTGGTTCGCAGATGATTAACCCTGGGGTGGAAATATCACCATCGGTCATCGTAACTTTAACCCTTACTTCGTCAAACCTTATTGCTGTGATTCGTCCAATTCTGTTTGGCAATGATTTCCTCATGAATTTATTTTGTGTTGATTCAATTGTGTTTATTCTCCATAATTTTTCATCATGTTCAAAAATGTCACCCACTCGAAACATTTCATCATCATCAACTTCAATTTTTGCATTAGAGCTAGTTGGTCCTTCACTCAATAAAAACGCTAATTCCATTCCTTTATTTGGTCTAATGTGTATTTTATGAACTAGTGAGCATTTGTTACATTGTACTTTTACATCTAATCCAGAACCAACCTCTCTTTTACGTACAATTTCATGCTCTTCTTCAGCTTCACAAGAAGGGCATATTGCAAAACAACTTGTTTCTGAACTATCCATTGAAGATAACCCGTAACTAACGTGTATTTCAAAACTTGGTGATGCGTAATATTGAAGATATGAATGCTTAGCAGTTGATATGGATGCTATTCCGTCTGAGCGAGATGCTTTTGCTTGGTTATTAAGTGAAAATACCGATTTAGGTGAAGAAGAACCTAAAATTGCAGCTGCAATCGGCGAACAATTAGCACATATGGAATTAACATCACACGACAAATTTACATTAAGGAGGATTAGAGATGTTGCAATCAGACATAACCCTCAAAAAATTATTGAAGTGGGTGGGGGGATTGGACATCTTACTGCGTGGTTGTTGGATGCTTTTTCATCAAAAGATGAAAAACCAGATTATACAATAGTTGAAGGAGGCAACAAATTTGCAGCAATTATTTTAAGGCTAACGCAGAGATTTGATGCGAGTAATTGGACACATGTTAGTGGTATGAGATTTCAAGAATTAGCAGGAGAATGTAAAGCATGGTTGCTTTCTAACAAAGCATTATTGAATAGTAATTCAATGGAAGCGACTGGTGCTCCAGCATCGATACCTGCAGATTTGATAATTATTGACGTAGGTGAAAGTGAACAAGTTGAATGCATTGAAGAATCGTTGCCTTTGTTGTCAAAAAATGGATTGTTATTGACAGTAGAACCCAATGTTCCTTTTGAGGGAGCAACTGAAGAAGAATCAAATCGTTTTCAATTGTGGATGGATTTGATTCGTGAAATTCAGGACACTTATCGAGTGGGGTTTGTACCTTTGAAAAAAACAACATTAGTTGCTATAATGTCTAAGTAGCTCTTTGAATTAAGTAGTCAACTTGTAACAGTCCATAACCATAGTAATCATCGTGATCATTAGAATTTGTTCTTTGCAAACAACTTTCTTTAATCCATTGTTTTACTTGTTCAATCACTTCAACATCTCCACCATCTGAACCATTTCTAGATAGATTTGGATTCGATTGAAGTAATAATGCAATGGCCGAAGAAACATAAACTGTTGCGGCAGAAGTTCCACTTGCAGTGCCATAAGTTGATTGAGTGGGTTCATTTTCTCCCTTATTCGTTGAAACTAATACGGGAATACTATCTGCAGGAGCCACTAATTCTGGTTTTTTGTCAGGATCTTGCCTAGCTAATTTTGGGGGGAATATTTCAAAATCATTTGAACCCTTACTGCTACCACTCCAAATCGTTCCATCAATGCCAACACCACCTACACAGATAACATTTTCAACATTGCATGGACTATCTACGTCATTATCAGTTTCTTCTTCTCCATCATTTCCTGCAGCTGCAATTACGTATATGCCCTCATCTAAAGCATCATTTACAGATTCTTCAACTAAATCTCCACTGATGAATGAGGGGGTGATCCCAGGTGCACCTCCTAGTGATAAAGAAATGATGTCAGCTTGATTTGTTCTACACCAATTAATTGCGTCTGAAACCATTTCATCAGAACCGGTTCCTTCTTCGGAAAGAGCTTTTGCCACAAGAAGAGTTGCCCCATTTGCAACACCTGTTAACCCACCTTTTGCAGCCATGATTCCAGCCATCATCGTTCCGTGCCCATGATCATCATAGATAGTTTCCTTTGAATTTACAAAATCTTTCCAACCCTTCAATTCCAAATGGTTTAAGTCTGGGTGTGTTAAATCAATACCAGAATCTACAATACATACAATTATTCCTTGACCATTGATTTCTAAATTTGAGAATCCAACTAAATTTTCATAACTTTGTTGTCTACTTGTAAGGAATGTGCCAGGGCCAATTAAATCTTCATTCCACCAATTATTCCAAGCAATGTAAATTAATCCCGAACCCAAAATTAGTAAAATGGCAGTACAAATTGCAATTAATGACCGTATAGTCATTTCATCTAACTCATCATCGTCTAAATCTAATTCTGCAATAATCGTTTTATCGTGCTGATATTTTTTATCAGAATCATCTTTTTGAGTGGTAGTCACACGTGTCCGAATAGTATTATTTTTTTAAATAATGCCACATTTTCTATTTATTACCATGCTTCTTGGTCACTAAGGTGTTTTAATGCTGGAGTGCTAATTCCACACTTCTCACATTTTATTCTAGATGGAATTTTTTCTTCACAAAGAGGGCATTTGGAATTTATTGGGCCCCTGCCTTCACAATTTTCTTTTGCACATTCTAAATTTGGTAGACCATCTCTCCCTCTTGTGATCGGAGATGGTGCATTGCAGTCTGGGCATTTGCCTTGTTCTTCTTTCCATGTTTCTTCATCTAACAAAAGCATATCATCTACTTCCCTTGCTCTTTTTGATTTAATTGTGATTTCGGCAGAGCCAAGCATTAATTGTGGATACCACAATAATACACAAAACCCAACTGTAGAAAGTCCCCCAAAAAGGATGTAAATTAATTGCCAAAACCAACTTCCGTGAGGTCTGACTGCGATGTAATGTGCTCCCGCCCAAGAACTGATGAATGCAAAAAGGGACCAGATGATGAGTATGCTCGCCCAACCAAATAAACTATGGTTGTAAAGAGATTCAGCCATAATCCTAGGATCTTTGTTTTGAAATCTTTCTTCAACATGCAAATCTCTAGTCTCTATTACTGCTCTAGAAAAAACAACACCTAAAAATCCTGTTACGACTAAGGCAAATAATGCAACACTGAATCCTTCAGAACTAATTTCAAATGGGAATGCAGGTGCTCCCGTATGCAGTGCTATAGCCATAATTGTAATGCTAAACCACATAATGATTAGGCTAATAGATTGACCTCTCATAAGAGGGTAATGATTCCAAATACGATATAAAAAATAAATCCAAAAACCTATGCTAAGGATTAATTGGAAAAAACTAGCAGCAGAAACGGCACTCAACCCGCCATTTCCAAGTGGGCCTATGCCTACTTTCATGTAGTCACCTCCATTTTGCAATTCACCATCGAAAGTAATTGCACCAATGATAATAGCTAATGTTCCAACACCTATTGTTAATAATTCAGAATTTGTCCATGATTTACTTAATTTAAGACCTATGAAATATAGTTGTTTTCTTAATTCATCAATTTTGTTAAAAACTGGGTGTAAATCACTTAAATTTTTATTTAGTTTAATGTTCATCAATTCATTAAATTCTGCAGCATTATCCGCCGGGTTCTCCGCATCATTTGCTGCCGCCATATTTGCTCTCCTGCATCATTAACATAAGATAACTTTCTCTTTTTAGGTGGCATTTGTTTTATTGTTTGACTTTATTTTTTAAATCCAAATAAGATGAAGAGCCACTGGCGAGAATTGAACTCGCGACCTACGCCTTACCAAGGCGTCGCTCTACCCCTGAGCCACAGTGGCAAATAACGATGCGTGTAGGGATGTTTTTTTAATCGCTACTGCCATTTCAACAAGGTGACATTTTTTCAACTCATGTAGATTCCGTGTGCTTAAGCGGTGGTCGCATAGCCTGGTATTGCGCGTGACTGGAAATCACGTGTCCCTTGGACTCGGGAGTTCAAATCTCTCCCATCGCGTTCTCTCATTATTCTCAAAAATTAAAAAATTAACAATATTTGAATTCAACCTTTTTTATAAACTCTTGAGCGAGTGTTTCAAATGCCTAATACGCACCCCTACGGGGTGCAGGGTGAACCAATGACGTCTGATTTTAGAAAAAATGAACTTTCAAACAAGAAAACTCTTTGTGTATTTTTAGCATTGATAATGTGTCTTCCAACAGCAAACGCAGCATTTACAGAATGGTCTGGACCTTCTTCAATAAATTCACAAGGTACAGAAACAACAACGAATGGTTTTGTTGTTCCTGGAAATGCAACAATCTTAGACGGATGGGTAAACGTTGGTGTAGATGGAATGGTTGATGCAGATTATGGACTCTATTACAATTCATTTGGAACCGATTTTTCAAATGGAACACTTGATGGAACAACTTTGGATCATTACGGTGATTTACTTTCGTTAGCACCAGATCCATTCGTAAATCAAAAAACAGATTTTGAATCAGGTTTGGAATATGCATTCCCCAATACAATTCAACAATATGGTTCTCATTATGACCTTTGGTCTATTTCAGATATGGCAATTTTAGGCGCTGTTCCATCAAATGGTGCTTACAATATGCCTTATGGTGATTTGCCCGCCTCTTCTACAGATGGGACTTATTTGTTAGGCACTTACCCCACATCTTCAGTAAGTGGTGATGTTTACCAGTCTTTAGAACTACCAACACTTCTTACACCAAACCCTACCAACGATTTAATTTTTAGTTTCGATCATTGGTATCATATTAACACATCTTCAAATGTCACGGGTGATGGAGATGGTGTTTGGTTAGAATATCGTGTAAATGTTGGTGAATGGACTCATTTAGCTCCAGAGGGCGGTTATCCAAATACGATAGACAATAATTTGACTTCACTTAATTTTACTTTAGATGGAGATTATGATGGAGAGAATAGTACGCTTACAGTTCATGAAAATATACCTTCAAATCTTCCTTTTTCTGGAACAATCGTTACTGAAGACGGTTCTATGGCTAATTATAGTGGTTTTGTTGGCAGTAAATTTAACAACATAGATCAAGGTAATGAGACGCCATTTAATACCAGTGCGGTAAATAATTCAGGAATTACAGTGAGCATAATTCCAGCAGGTGCGCCTTCAGGAGGAGTGCACGGTTTCCCTGTTTGGGCTAGTACAGAAGCTTCTGGATGGGTAACTTCAGTTTTTAATTTATCAAATGTACCTGACATTCCTGGCTCTAATTCAATCCAATTTAGATGGAATTATCGTTCTTCTGCTGATTCTGAGGAAAAACCAGGATGGTATATTGACAACATTCAACTAAATAATCCCGGATTATTAGCTTATGACGCGTGGTTGTATGGGTGTTCTCCTAATGATGGATGTACAAATGCAAATGGAAATTATGCTAATCAAGGTGGTGGGTCTTTAGTATTCCCAATTGATTTAAGTTCAGCAACTGTAGATCCGACAATTAATTTTGATGCACATTGGGCATTAGAAGGAGGTAATGCACCTTATGGAGATAATATGTTTTTTGAGGTTAGTAAGGACAACACAACTTGGGAAGATTTAATCCCTGTAGGTAATTCACCATCAAACCCAGTTCCTGGTTCATCTTCCAGCGGAGTTACTGGTGATACGCAAGGTTTTGAATCTCTTGAATACACATATCCAGCAGGTTATGTGGGAGACTCCTCAACTTGGTTTAGGGTTAAGGTATCAACTGATTCCTCACTTGGTTGTGCATACCCTCAATATTCAGACCACTGTGGTGTTTTCTTTGACAATTTAGAAATTACAGATTCTAATACTGGAACGATACTTTATTCTGATGATTTTCAAACTAATGTAAATGGATGGCATGAAGCGGCTCCTTATGGAGGATTTAACCCAATGAATAATCCCGGAATTGATGATTGGGGTTATGTTGTGAATAATCAAGGTGCTTTTTCATTTTCAGAAAGTTTTGAGAATCCAATGGCAATAGGAGCCAATGGTTTTATCGCAGAAAATCTTTATGCTGCTTCAGAATGGCAATTTGGTGAAATTCCAAATCCACATCCAGGATATGGTCCTTTGGCATTCCCTACGGGAACACATGGATTTGGAATTGAGTTTGCAGGTGCTTATGCTTGGGCAGCTCCACAATTACATACAAGATTAACAACTCCAACATATACACTATTAGATAATGCAACCAGTTATTTGTCATTCAGCCATTGGATTTGTGCAGAACCAAATTATGATGGTGGTGTGGTATTTATTTCAGTGAATGGCAGTAACTTTACTCATTTCCATCCTACAGTTCTTGGAGGGTATAACAATTCTTGGTATGATGGCACAATTGGAGGAATTGCATCACAAAACCCTCTTGCTGGTTATGATGCATTTGTAGGTCAAGGGTATGGTCAGCCACAAAATGGAGGGACATGTACAGGAACTGGTGCAACCCACCCCGGTTGGGAAAAAATGCGTGGTTCTCTTGAAGATTACAATGGTTCAACAGTGCAATTTAGGTTTGAATTTGCAGCAGACAGATATTGGAATTATGATGGATGGTATATAGATGATTTGGGAATAGAAGTAGATTATTTCCAATTAAATGGAAAGTGGCAAAGTGAGTTACTTGCTTTGGATCAACTTGGTGCTGGGTTTGTAGATGCTACTATGGAAGTACCTAACGGTACATGGGTTACTGGTTCAATACTAAACCCCGGTGGTCAAGTAGTGCCTGGTTTTGATAATTTAACAATACCATTTTCATTAGCAGGTTTAGATTTAGATTCATACCCTAATGTACGCCTACAATTGAATTTCGGAACTGAAGACCCACATTTCACTCCAACCCTAACAGAACTTTTCTTTGGAGGGGTTAGGGCTTATGAAACATTATATGCAGATCATAACGGTTGGGAACTACCTGAGTCTGGAGTTGCGATTTCAGATTTAGGAAATATGACAGTTACCGATGGTCAGCCCCATATTATCTCTAGTGAGTTTATGTTTTCTTCAAGACCAATGAAAACATTTGAATTAGCTGGTGCTGCAGATGTAACAGTATTCTTAAATGATATTTCAGGAAATGTATTGGGTAGTTTAATGCCAGGGCAACAAATTGTATTTGATAATCCTCAACCAGGGGTACAAGTAGAAATTAGATTGGACCCCTCAGGCTATCTTAATTGGTTTTATTTAGTTGGAACATATACTAATCCTGCTTTTAATCCTCAGATAGATATATTACGTGATGGAAATATTGATTGGGCATTCCCAGCTGATCCTTATTATGGTCATTTTGGATGGCAAAATAGGTATTATGGAGTTACAGAAGATGGAATATTTACTCCATCAAATACTGAAGATAGAGGGTTAAACCTTGAGTTTTCAGAAAATGAAATAATTTCCATAAATACATTAATACCCGAAAACGCAAGTGTTGAGTCTGCTATTTTGCCTATAATGATTACATCCGAAGTGGTCAACGCAAATATTTCAGCATCATATTTAGGTCAAACAAACACTGTAATGGTGGTAAATAACTCTGTTGGAGCTCAAGCCTTGATTGATTTACCAATGACTGGCGCTTTGACCGGATCCCCTACTATCGTTGATAATGGAAGGACTTATTGGAATGTAGAAATAGATTTAACAATGGATTTTGATAGTAATAATCCGACGGTGTCTATTAGTGCTGGCTCTATGGCTATTGGGTATGATTTAGTTGAGAATATTTCTGGTTTAGAACCTATTTTTGAACCTTATCATCAATCAAATAACGACAATGGAACAGCTAGCAACGTTCGATATAATTTGTCTTTATTGGCAGATAGAGGAGGAGTCTCTCTAAATGGTTCGATTTATCATGAATTATTAATTACAAATGAACCCTTTATACCTCCAGCAACATTTTACCCTGATGGGACAATTCAGACAGTAACAACTACGCATTATCATTTAGAGGACAATAATTTGATTGAGAAAGTACGTTTGAGGGCTACAGCGACTAGTGGGGCATTTATCGAAGTTGATGTGCAAGATTTAGATGGCACTCCTACATTTACACAAGTACTTGGTTCACAATACCTTTCATTAATACCTGCAGAATCATCAGCTACTCTTGTTGATGATCATTGGGTAATAGATTGGGGTTTTATCGTTCAGTGGGATTGGGATGATGAGCCTATAATCACTTGGAATTCACTAGCTATGGATGCTGAAGGGTATGGGATTTCTCCGTATTCTGTGAATTCAGGAGGGGCTGGATATAATGCTGTTGAAAATGACTTGATGGTGACCGATTTCGAGATATTTGATCAGTTTGGAAGGCCCGTATTTGAAGATTCTTGGGTTGATGACAATAGTACCTTAACTGTGTTTGGTAATGTTTCATTTGAGGATTCTACAGACAGAGTTCCAGAAATTGATGCTTTTAATGTAGTTGCTAACTTGAGCGGTAATTTGGTAAATATGACTTCTCATGAATCCGGAGCGTGGTCAGGAACAGTAGTAACGCCTGTAAGGGGAGATGAAGGTGCAGGAGTCATAATTCGATACCCCTTATCTGCGGAAATAAATAGAATTGGTCCTGGTGATGGTGCAGAAGGTGGTGCGGATGAGACTAGGCAAAGGCCTATTGTTGAATTTAGAATTGATGATGATGCACCGGTGGGTGAGCGTTTACAAATTTACACTTCTGGGCAATATATTGATGCTGATGGGTATACTTGGGACCCTGCTAAAGAGATCTCATTGTTATTTACAATTGCAGACAATCAATCATTAGGTTCAGAAGTAACTATGCATTATTGGATTGAGGATATGCACGATTTATATGATCCCGCAATAAATGGAAAGAATGGAGTTCCTGACCCTCAAGAATACGCCACAATGAATATGATGATTTTTAATTCAGGGGTTGCAGGAGAAGAAACAGTAAATTTCTTACCAATTAATTTAGAAGTTAATCAAGAAAACAATAGAGTTAGTGTTTATTTCACAGCTATTGATTTTGCTGGAAATCAATTAAGCAATGGTGGAAGTCCTGGATTTGAAACTGATTATGCTACGATTTATACAGCAATTAATGAACCAACACAAATCCTTCAAGATTTCATTTATCTTGATACAGAGAGTGAATATTTGATGGTTGGTCAGAACCATACATTATCGATGCGAATAGATGAACCAAATGGTATTGGTACTGTGGATTATATCACAGTATATCTTTTGGGAGAAACAGAAGAAACATTGGGAGTTATGACTTACAACCCGGTTTCAGATGATTTTTCAACACCTGAGGGTAGTTTCTTAGAAATTCATGATGTGGAAGTAACTCCTTTCCAAGGGTCTTTGTATAATTTAAACTTCTATTTTTCATTAGATTGGGATTTCCCTGAAGTGGCAAAAGGTGGATGGAATTTACCTTCAATTGTACTAGAAGATACTGACCCAGTTACAAATCCGGGTACGTATGATTTGGTACTTACAAATATTGGAACAAATCGTTGGAGTTTAGATAATGAATTAATGGTTGAAATAGTGAATATGAGCGATTTATCGCCTCCAATGACTGCAGGTTCTCCTGAATTGCTATATGTTGCAGAAGGAGATGAAGTGTCGGTTACTGGTTACGTAAAATTTGCAAATGCTCAAGAACCAATTAAGACAATACCTCAAGGATTATTAGTTAATTTAGACTTTAATTATGGAACTGAGGAAGTGCATGGTGATTCAATTGTTGTTGATGAAGAAGGAACTTTTGAGATTGTTGTGACGTTGCCTACGAGGTCGCTTAGTATACCAATATTACCGTTGCAGTTTAGCATATCTGGCATACCAGAATTAGGTGTAGATGTTACTGCACGTGANTTCTGGANTGANATTCAATTCCNACCACTGATTGTTGTAGATAGNGATGCGCCTACAATTTCATTTGGTGCAAATACGTTTAAAGATCTGAAATCTGATGAATTGTCAGCAGTTTTAGTGACTGTTATCATAAATGATGATGGTGGTATTGCAGATGGGCCATTAAGTATTAATTGGGCATTTACTGATGGTTTTGGTGGGCCTGAAATTCTGTGTAGTAGGGATAGTGCTGAAATTAAGCAAACGTCAGGAGGAGCTACAGGTTCTACATCATGGACATATCAAGAAGCAATAGATATGACGCCTAATGATTGTTTTAGATTAAATATTGGTGATGGGCTTAAAGTTTGGGTCGAGGCTCAAGATTTGGCAGGAAATATGCCGGTTGGAACGGGAACAGAATCCCAGCCCAGGTTTGTTGAAGTCGATGTCCAATCTTTTAGATTGGAAATATCAGAGATTAATGTTCTTCCTACTGATCCATATGTAGGGGAAACGATTACAATTAGTTATTTGGCCAAGAATGTAGGGAATAAGGCAGGAGAAGGAAACGTATCTTTGCAATTAAAGAATGACTTCGGAAATTGGACTACAATTTCTTCAAATGTAGTTTCTTTAACTGATGGTCAATCATTCCAGCCTGATCCTTTTAGTTATGAAATTGGTAGTGCTGGTTCATTGGAATTAAGATTAATTGTTGATGGTATTGAAAGTGAACCGTTCCCAATTTTAGGAACTGGGGGTTCCGTAATTAATGTTGAATCTGGAGAAAGGGATGAAGGAGGTTCAATGATGATTTGGTTTGCTCTTGGAGGAGTTTTATTGTTTGCAGTGATTGGAGGTATAGCATTCTTGATACTTAGAAGTAGGGATGAAGAAGATTATCTTGATGATGCTGAAGAAATGATACAAAAAGAAGCGCCTGAGGTCCCAACAAGTCATGGAAGGCAAGAATCTGATGAACCCGTAGATACTTCTGCACATCCAGCACTTGCAGAAGCAATGGAAGCATTCCCTTCGTGGGGTGAAGAAGTACTGCTGCAATACTTAGAAGCAGGCTGGACAGTTCAACAAATGAAGGATGAATTCTACGAATAATAGAACATTACATGCTGAATCCGCGTTTAGCTTGACCTGGTATCGTTGGAGCAGATCCATTTTGTACTCCATCTGCTTCTTCAGTAATTACAGTCAATAGTGTATTTACCAATGATCTTAGTTGTTGTAATTCGTCTTCTAGTTCTTTGACTTTAGCCAAGTCAATATTTGATTTATTGTTGTTTTTTTTCATGTGCATCCCACCTTGGAATTAACCAAGTTAGAGGTGTTTCAAAAAATACGCTCTTGAACATTTTGGATATTTTCATTCTTTTTGTTCAATTTCCGGATAGAATAATTTTTCCCATTAGCCCTTAATTACAATCATTGGTATTAATCTAGCGACGGGCGTGGCAAGTCCCGCTTCACTTGTCATTTTTATGATTTCATCAACATCTTTGTATGCATCTGGTGCTTCTTCAGAAAGTACATTTTCAGTTCTTGCGTGAATTTGAATACCTTTCTGCTTTAATTCATTTAGTAATTCTTTAGAATTGATAGTTTTTCTGGCTTGAGTTCTTGATAATGCTCTTCCAGCTCCATGGCATGAGGAATCAAATGCTTGGTTTTTATTTTCGGGACCGGCTAATACCCATGAAGCAGTACCCATGTCTCCGGGTACTAACACTGGTTGGCCGAATTGAGAAAATTTAGAATCAAGGTCCTTATGTCCTTTAGGTAACGATCTAGTAGCTCCCTTTCGGTGAACGCAACAATTACAACTTTTACCATGAATCACATGTTTTTCAAATTTAGCTATGTTGTGTGAAACATCATAAAGAACATCTACTTCAGCATCAGAACCTAATTCATTATGTAATATATCACGAAATCTTTGTGTGACTGCACTTCTATTTGCGAATGCGAAATTTCCAGCTGCTTGCATTGCTTGAATATATCCCTGACCTTCTTTAGAATGAATTGGAGCAGCAGCTAATTGTCTATCGGGTAAAACTATGTCCCATTCATTATGTCTCCAATTATTGCCTTCTTTTTTATATCCTGTTTCAAGTATTTTCAAATGATCAGAACATACTTGATGTCCTAATCCGCGAGAACCAGTGTGAATCATAGCAACGATTTGATTCGGTAAGAGCCCGAAACCTTTCGCACATTCCTCATCAAAAACAGAATCTACAGTTTGTAATTCTAAAAAATGATTTCCAGAACCTAGAGTTCCTAATTGTCGAATCCCTCTTTCCATTGCTCTTTCAGAAATTAGTGGCTCATCTACATTGAAAACACCATTATTTTCGATGGAAATCAAATCTTCTGATTCACCCCATCCTAATTCATACGCGGCTTCTGCTCCTCCAGAAATCAAATTAGATAATTTAGATTTGTTAAGGTCATAACCTCCTTTTCCACTTGTGCCAGCAGGGATGTTTTTGGCTAGGTTTTTACCTAATGATTTGATGTCGGGGATATCTTTTAATGTCAAATTTGTGGTTACTAGTCTAACTCCACAATTAATGTCAAAACCCACGCCCCCAGGGCTTATGACTCCTCCGTTATCTACATCTGTTGCAGCTACACCACCTATTGGGAATCCATACCCAAAATGCCAATCAGCCATTGCCCACACATCACCAACAATTCCAGGTAAACATGCCGTGTTTCGTAATTGTGCAGGTCCTCTTCCGTCCTGGTGTTTTTTCCAGTGTTCTTCGTCAGCTATAAGTTTAGCATCTGCATTCATTAACCCATGTTTTTTCATTTTAACTACACTAGGCGAGATTCTTTGAATATGCTCTTGCCATGAATAGTCATCCATATTTAGCCCTATACTAGCCCCTTCAAATGTGTTGTGGATTTAATTTCAACGCTGAATATTAAATGTGACAAGCAATCAGGCATTCATATGGTCGGAGGTGATGCAGCCGCAGCAGCAGGCGGAGGAATGATGAAATGGTTGTTGTTATTGTCTGGAATTGCACTAGTTTCAATTACTGCTTACGGCATTTATGGTCCTGAAGTAGATAATTCTCCAAAAATATTGGAAGTTTGTGTAACTCATTCAGATTCAATAAATCATTATCATCCTTGGCTTTATATTACAATCAATGGTAATGCCGTAAATATCCCAACAGATGTTGGTGTAACTGAAGAGTGTATGTATGCGATACACACTCATAGTACGGATGGTAAATTACATGTGGAGATCCCAACTTCAAATCCAATGAAAATTAAGGTATCTGATTTTTTTACAGTATGGGGTAAGGAATTTAATCAATTTCAAATTTTAGATTATGCTGTAGATGATCAGCATGAAATAGTGATGACTGTATATCCTACAAAAGAAGATTACATTAATGGTACAAATGGAGAGATTAGTACTGATTTTGAAAAACATGTTTTCAGTTCTGTAGATTTAGATGGCGATGGCATAGCCGATGGTGATGATACAGTCGTGTTAATTGAATATAAAGCAAAGGAGAATTAGGGTGAATACATGTCTTTGCCCCCTATCGAAATACCTTATTTAACTGAAAAAGGGTATGAGAGAAGAAAGTGTTCTGAAACATCACTTTGGTATTGGTCAAGTGACTCAAATAGAGTTACTTGTGGAGATACTCATTTAGATGAATATACCTTTATTGGCGAGCCATTGATTTCGGGATTTAAGGAACGAGGTTTAGAATTAAAAAATAGTATGAGGGAACGTTTTTTAAGATTTTTTCAATTAAGAGATCATTCTAAAATTAACCCTTATCCGATTTTGGCAAGATGGCGTGATGATATTCATCTTACAATTGCATCTATTGCAGATTTTCAACCTCACGTGACAAGTGGACTTGTAGATCCCCCTGCAAATCCCTTAACAATTTCGCAACCTTGTATTAGGTTGACAGATGTAGATGCTGTTGGGCATTCTGGACGTCATTTAACAACATTTGAAATGATGGCTCACCATGTTTTTAACAAACCAAAAGAGGGAATCGAATATTATTGGATGAATAGATGTGTTGAATTATGCCATGAATTATTCACAGAAGAATTGGGTATTGATGCTTTAGAAATAACTTATGTGGAAAATCCTTGGTCTGGTGGTGGTAATGCTGGGCCCGCAGTAGAGGTAATTGTTGGTGGATTAGAGTTGGCGACTTTGGTTTTTATGAATTTAGAGGAAGATGAAGATGGGGAATATGAAATTAAGGGAGTTAAATATTCTGAGATGGATTTGCAAATTGTGGATACAGGATATGGTTTGGAGCGTTTTTGTTGGGCTGCGGCAGGTACTTCTACAATTTATGAAGCGATATACCCTAAATCAATAATTTGGTTGAAAGGTTTATGTAATTTTGAACAGAAGATTGAAGACATTAAAATTGAAGATTTAGATAATTTGTTGGGTGAATTATCCAAGGTTTCTGGGATTATGAATATAGAGATTGGTTCAGATGAAAATGAAATTTTTTCAAATTTAATAGAAAGATTATCTGAAAAAGGTATCGTAATTGAACGTGAACAAGTTGAGCAATTAATGAATACTTTATCTAAAATTTATGCCATACCAGACCATTTGCATGCATTATGTAATATGTTAGGCGACGGCTTAGTCCCATCTAATGCTAAAGAAGGTTACTTGGCAAGGATGATGTCTAGAAGGGTGATGCGAATGAGGGACGAATTAGGGATTGAAAAAACACTTTCTGAGTTAGCAGAATATCATATGGATGTAAATTTCGATTTAAGTAATTCAAAGCAAACAAAGAATGGAATTTTAGCAATATTATCCGTAGAAGAAGAGAGGTATGCAGAAACATTAAGAAGAGGGAAAAACATTGTTTCAAATGAGCTTAAAAAGCATAGTAAGGAGATTACAGAATTACCCGATGAGTTTTATTTCCAATTAAATGATAGTCATGGAATTCCCCCAGGAATGGCAGTACAGATTGCAAATAATTTATTTGATGGCAACATAAAATTGCGTTTAGGATTTAATGCAGAAATGGCAGAACGGCATGCAGAGTCAGTAAAAGTCGCATCTAAAGTAAAAAGTAAAGAGTTTCTTGAAATAAATACTAGTTTGGTAGAAACTGAATTATTATATTATCAAAACTCGTTTTGGTTTGAATTTAATGCTAGAGTTATTTGTTGTGAAGAAATAACACATGAAAATAAAAAGATTACACATGCAATTTTATTGGATAAAACAGCATTTTATCCCGAAGGAGGCGGTCAAGAACCAGATTTTGGAGAAATCATACATCCAGACGGCACTTGTAAAGTTCTAGATTGTCAAAAACAAGGATCTTATGTTGTTCATTTTTGTGACTCAGGCATTAAAGTAGGAACTATAATTCATGGAGTGGTAGATTATAACCGTAGAAAACAACTTATGGATCATCATACAAGTGTACATATTGTTGGAGGTGCTGCTAGAAAGATACTTGGTCCTCATATTTTTCAGGCAGGTTCAAATGTTTCTGAAGAATATGGTAGATTAGATATTACACATTATGAAAGATTGACTCGGGATGATTTAAATCAAATTGAATCTTTAGCAAATGAAGTTTTACAAGAAGTTGATTATACTCAAAAATCAGAATTAGATCGGAAGGATGCTGATTTAATTCATGGTTTTGATTTATATCAAGGGGGCGCGCCGAAAACAAAAAACATTAGAGTATTGCAAATAGGTTCACATGATACTCAGGCTTGTGGTGGAACTCATCATGATATTCCTGGAAAAATAGGCCAAATTAGAGTTGTTCGTTCAACTTTAGTTCAAGATGGTGTAGAAAGATTGCAAATAGTAGCAGGTAATGCAGCATTAAGTTATGGAAGGAAACAAGATGAACTTATACGTAATTCTGCGGCTACCTTTGGAATTTCAGAAACAGATTTACCAAAAACATCTAGTAGATTTTTTGAAGAATGGAAGTCACAAAGAAAAAAAATAGAACAATTAGAAGCTGAAATAATTCGGCTGAGAACTTCTGGTGTGGATAGTGATGATTCAAGTGAGGTTGATGGAGTCCGAATAATTATTTTAGAAGTTGAAAGTGATATTAAACAAATGACTAAAATGGTTGGTGAATTAACTCTTGACCCTGAAAAACCAACCTTGGCAATAATTGGAAGTAGGGATAAGGGCGGAAAATTACTAGTTTCAATTACAGAAAACAGCTTGGCATCTGAAAGATATAATGCATCAATTATTTTGCAAGGAATTTCAAAATATATCGATGGGGGTGGTGGTGGAAGACCTACCTTTGCTCAAGGAGGCGGTTCAAATTCAGATGGAATTCCAAATGCCTTATCAGCTGCAAAAACATTAGTTTTAGGTAAATGGGAAGAAGCAAGATCAGAAAACATCTTGACTTCTGAAGATATTGAAGATTTGATTAAAGTTGCAATTGAATTAGGATTGGAATCGACAGAAATAGGTCAATATGCCACTAGAGTGGCGATTCAACATGCTATTGCAGATGGCTATGTGGATGACGAAGAGGCAAAATTAATCAAGAAAGCAGCAGAATTGGCGGGATTATCTCCTGAACAAGTTGATAAAATATTTGAGGCAGTGAGTGATGGTAAAATAGATGAAGACGAAGAACAACTACTCAAAAATTTACTTAGTTAATTTTTGAATTGCTTGCAAATCAAACCAAGAACTAGCAGATTTTATTGCTTCTTTTCTGTCAAACCATTTTATTTCTTCTATTTCGTCAGTTTTCAAATCAAATTTTAATTTATTTGAATCAACTTTAACTAAATATGTAAAAGATACAAATGAAATCCCTCTGTCGTTAAAAATTCTTTGCGAAACTATTGATGTATTTGTATCATCAATTTTAATTCCGATTCCTAATTCCTCCATCGTTTCCCTAATTGCTCCGATTGTGGGGTCTTCATTATGATCTAGATAACCGCCAGGAAGTGTCCAGCATCCTGTAAAATGTCCTCTTTTGACTTTTGCTAACAATACTTTTTCTTTTTGATTTTGTATTACTACCTTTGAAACAAGTCTATGAATTGATCGATAAACTGATTCTCTTGCGGCAGGGTGAACATATGAATCGGAAATAACATCGTCTTTCCAAGCCCAATTCTCTGGCCATTGGATTTTTGGTTGCCCCATTATTATGAGTGTGCTGGATTCGCCAATATCTAAATTATATTTTCCTTTAAGTTCCCATTCTATATTCATTTTTTTAACTTCGGATTCAGTTGGTAGTCTAAAAATCCACCCATTTCCTTCTTTTGAGGGCAATCGCCCTTTTATTGGAACTTGTGGTCCATTGCCCTCTGAATCAACCAAAAGGAGTTTCCCATCATGTTCGAGATGGAGATATGTTTCTAGGGCCATATTCATTCGAAAAGGTTCAAGGTCATGAATGCAACGATTAAAAAATTAGATCAATAGCCGAGAATATCAGTTAGTTGACTTTTATAAAAATTAGCTGATCCTTGTAAACTACTTAATTCATTTTCAGTAAGTTCTAATTCAATAATTTTTTCAATTCCATTTGCTCCAAGAATTATTGGTACACCAATAAAGATATCATTTAGTCCATATTCTCCATTTAGATAAGCTGATGCTGGAATAAGTCTTTTACGGTCATTTAAAACAGATTCGGCCATAATGGCTGCAGCAGAACCTGGTGCATAAAAAGCAGAACCTCTTTCTAATAATTTTACGATTTCACCCCCACCTCCAGCAGTTCTTTTACTGATAGCATCAATTGTTTCTTCATCAAGTAATTGAGTTATGGGGATACCTCCACAAGTAGTGTATCTTGGTAATGGGACCATTGTGTCTCCATGTCCGCCTAGAACCATGGCTTGAACGTCTTCTTCATTACATCCAACTTCTTTTGCAACAAAATGAGTCATCCTAGCACTATCTAAGACTCCCGCCTGACCAATGATTCTTTCTTTTGGAAACCCAGTTACTTTCCACATGTGGTATGTCATTAAATCCAATGGATTTGTGACCATTATTACTACAGAATTGGGAGCATGTTCCTTAATTCCTTCACCAACTTGTTTTATGATTTCAGCATTTTTCCCAATTAGATCCTCACGACTCATTCCAGGTTGTCTTGGAAAACCGCTAGTTACTACAACTACGTCAGAATCTGAAATATCTTCATAATTTGCAGTGCCTGTAATATTCCCGTCATAATTCAAAACTTGACCATCTTGACTCATGTCTAATGCTTTACCTTTGGCAAAACCTTCGTAAATGTCAAGCATTACGATATCTCCTAATTTTTTTTGTGCTAAAACAAAAGCACATGTTGCTCCTACATTACCTGCTCCAATCACAGCAATTTTCCTTCTACCTCGACTCATATTGTGTTCCACCGAATCACCGAAAATGTGGTGGGAAATAATCTTGACCGTTGTAAGTTTAAATTTTTAATCAAGTTAGTTTCAATAACCCCTTTTAACTCGGGTGTTCAATGAGACTAGGTGTGGTTTTAGAATCCGAATTTGAAACAAGAGTTTCGATAGTGCCAAATTCAATTCCAAAATTAGTTAAGATGGGTTTTGAGGTTGTTGTTGAAGATGGCGCTGGCAATAAATCTGGTTATCCAAATTCTGAGTATGAGTCTAAAGGTGCTTTGATTTTAGATTCTAATCAAGTACTTGGTTCAGATATAGTTACAAGCATAGGAGTTCCTGAATTTAGTAAAATGAAATCTGGTTCAATGTTGGCATGTGTGGCTGATCCCTTTAGAGATTTAGAAAAAACAAAACAAATTATTGAATCTGGAATTACGTTATTATCTTTGGAAGTAATACCTCGTCGTTTATCTAAGGGTCAATCCATGGACGTCAATTCATCACAAGATAATCTTTCAGGTTACTGTGCTGCTTTGAAAGCCGCTTTTAGCATGCCTAAATTGATGCCTATGATGACAACAGCAGCGGGAACCATAAGACCTGCTAAATTTGTTATTCAAGGTGCTGCTGTAGCAGGACTTCAAGCGATTGCTACTGCTAAAAGATTAGGTGCTGTAGTTTATGCTGTTGATGTAAGGTTGGCTGCAAAGACTGATTGTGAAAGTCTTGGTGGTAGGTTTATTGACGTGCCTGGTTGGGTTGATGCTGAAACATCTAGTGGCCATGCAAATTCCTTATTTGATAACCCTGAATTAATGGAGGCATTCGATGTGGCTTTGGAAAAAGTATTGAGTGACGCTGATGCACTTGTCACTACAGCTAGAATCTTTGGCAGAAACGCTCCAAAATTATTTTTTAGTGACGAAAGAAATGACAATTTGCATAAAATTATGAAAGAAGGATCTGTTGTTGTTGATATGAATTTAGATACCGGGGGGAATACTAACCATTCAGATTTAACTAATGATGTTATTAAAGATGGTGTCACTTTCTTTGGAACTCCGGTGCTTTGTAGAACTGTGCCAAATACTGCATCCATGCTTTATTCAAATAATGTAACTAATTTCGTTTCAGTTCTTGTGGATGATGGTGTGCTCAAAATTAATCAGGATGAGCAAGTATTAACTGGAGATGAGGGTGGAATTGGTGCAGGTTATGGAGGAATTTTAATCTCTTCAGAAGGAAAAATACATCCTAATCATTCACGTTTGCAAAATTTAATTTATGGAGATGAAGAAGAATGAGCGAGGTACTTGGTATTTTTATGACCTTGGAAGGTTTCATATTATCATTAACTGTATTTGCTTTAGCAATTTTTCTTGGTTTTGAATTAATTTCTAAAGTGCCAGCTACTTTACATACTCCTTTGATGTCTGGTGCAAATGCAATTTCAGGAATTAGTATTGTTGGTGCTTTATTAGCAGCAAATAGTGGTGAAGCGAATACAGCAACTATTTTGGCATTTTTTGCAATAGTTTTGGCAACAATAAATGTTGTTGGTGGCTTTTTGGTTACTAATAGAATGTTACAAATGATTCGTGGCAAAAAAAGAGGTGGTAATTGATGGTTGAAGTATCTTCATTATTGGATATTGGTTATCTTATTTCAGCGACATTGTTCATTTTTGGAATTAAGATGCTGGGTTCACCAAAAACCGCTCCGAAAGGGAATATGTATGGTGCTTTAGGGATGTTTGTTGCAGTGATTGTAACCGTACTGAAAATGCAATTATCCGATGGAGGAATTGAGGGGTGGATGTGGATTATACTCGGATTAGGGCTTGGCGCAGCAATTGGGTATTGGATGGCAACAACAGTTGAAATGACAGGAATGCCCGAATTAGTTGCTTTATTCAATGGATTTGGCGGTGCAGCTTCAGCATTAGTTGCTTTATCTGAAGCATTAAAGGTTTATACTTCAGAAACATATGAACTCGCCACTCCAATTTTTCAAGTTTATCATTTAATCCCAATACTTGCAATTGGTGCTTCTGCCCTAGTTGGTTGGATGACCTTAACTGGTAGTTTAGTTGCAATGTTTAAACTTAAAGGTGGTTTTACAATTCCATTTACGGAAAAATGGGTTAGATTTCCTACGTGGGGGCCTAGTTGGTTAAATTATGTAAAGTCTGGATTGTTTTTAGGCGGATTAATAATGATTATTATGACTTTAAATGATCCTGGAAATTTAGGATTAATTTATGGGATTGTTGGAGTTTCTTGTCTGCTTGGAATCTTATTTGTTTTACCTATTGGTGGTGCAGATATGCCTGTAGTGGTTTCATTGCTTAATTCTCTGTCTGGAATCGCAGCTGCATTTACGGGTTTTGTAGTTGGAAATACTGTTTTGATAATTGCAGGTTCAATGGTTGGTGCTGCAGGTTTAATTTTGACATTTATTATGTGTAAGGCGATGAATAGAGAATTATTTGATGTGTTGTTTAAGGCATTTGGAGGGTCTACTAAAGAAAGTTTGACAAGAACAAAAGTAGGAAGTGATCCAGAGGAAGTTGCAATGGTTTTAGATGGTATTTCAAAATGTATTATTGTTCCAGGATATGGAATGGCAGTATCCCAATCACAACATTTAGTTAAGGAATTTGCAGATATTTTAGAAGAAAATGATGTAGATGTTAGTTATGCAATACATCCTGTTGCTGGGAGAATGCCAGGGCATATGAACGTATTACTCGCAGAAGCAAACGTTCCTTATGAAAAACTAATTGAGATGGATGAAATTAATTCCGAATTTTCAGAATGTGATGTAGCATTAGTTATTGGGGCTAATGATACAATTAATCCAGCAGCAAGAAGTGGAGAGGGGCCCCTTGGTGGAATGCCAATAATTGATGCGGATAAAGCAGGTGTTGTTGTAATAATCAAAAGAAGCTTATCTGTAGGGTATGCTGGAGTCGATAATGATTTATTTTATGAAGATAAAACAATGATGTTATTTGGAGATGGGAAGAAGATGATGACCGAACTTAACTCTGCATTGAAAGAACTGTGATTTAACTACAATTTTGTTTGAATTAGCAAATGTTCAAGAGCGTATCACTTGTGGGAAGTCCAGTGAGAGCAATGTCAAGGATGTATTTCCGGGCGTTTTTAGTATTGTTAGTACTAATTTTGCTTGCAGTCCCTACATTATCAAACCCTACAGGCCCACCTGCTACTCAAAATGGAGAATTAACTGCAGAGGTTGGGTGCAGTTGTCATGGAGATGGATTTCCATCGACTGAGGTTTTAGTTCAAATTAGTGGAGTTCCCGAATCTTATTCATTAGGTACAGATTATACTTTTGTAATTAGTGGGGATGCTATAGATTCGACCGCTGCAGGATTTATTATTACTGATTATGGAAAGGGCACATTCTCTTGGGATAGTGGTTTAGCAATCCATTTTGTTCCGGATGTTGAAGGAACAATATCTCATGACCAACCTAGTGATGAAAAATCCTGGGTTGTAAATTGGACCGCACCGGAAACAGATGAAGGTCTCTTACATTTTTCACTTATAGTAAATGCAGTAAATGGTGCTGCAGCAGATCCTGGAGATAAATGGAATATTCTTTCTTTCTCTATATCTGCTCCAGGCGATGCAGTTTCTCAAGAGGAAGAGGCTTTGACTACAAGAACAATAAGTGTTGGTGATTATGATACGTTATTTTCTCAGGAAGAAGATCCTGAAGCTATAGAGAGAGAACATCAAATGGAATTAGCTGAAAAATATTTTGAAAACGGTAATTTGTATTATTGGCCAACATTAGGTATTCTAATACTTGGAGCAGTAGTTCAAAGAGAATTTTATGAGCGGAGATTTGGCGGAGGACCTCCGCATTTGGCAAAGGAGTTAGCAATTCCTCAAGCAATTAAGAGAGGCTTTTTATTCCTTATTTTGTTATATTTTTCAGTTCACGGATATCAAAATTGGGGGCATGTAGAAGGGATTTTAATTGGATGTTTAGCTGCTTGGGCTGCTTATGGATTGTATAGGACATGGGTTCAGGCTGTAGCACCTACCAAAGTACTCGATTTGTTGTGATTTAGAACTTAATGTTAAGGTTGAATTTCAAAATGTCTTTACGTCTAGAATCAGATAAATTAATTACTGTTCAAGCACATTTAGATGAATTGAGTTTGCGTTTGGGACGGTTATTGGCAATATTAGTATTGATGATGATCGTTTGTTGGAATTTTATTGATGAACTTATTTTGAGAAATTATATCTCTTTACTTAGTCCTTGTAATGATTGTGTTGCTGTTTATTCCCCTACAGAATGGGTTTCTCTTAGGTGGCTTTCAATATTATTATTGGGGCTTTGTTTAACAATACCATTTTTTTCAAGAGAAGTTATTGCTTTTTGTAGCCCAGGGATGCTATCTCATGAGAAGAAATGGCTTAAACAATTATTATTGGTTGGAACTTTTTCAATAATTTGTGCTGTTTCATTAACATTACTTGTAATTATTCCAATGTGGTTTTTTTCTGCTGAGCAAGCAGGGTTTGTGGAAGGAATTACTCCCAGTTATAGTGCTGCGGCTATGTTGGAATTCGCTTTGATAGTTTCTTATATTGAGATTATAGTATTCTTATCAGTAATTTCTGCAATATTATTGAGACGCTATGGTATCGCTGAAGGGGAAGAAAAAGCATCTTGGCAATTTAGAGTACATGGAGTTTCAATATTTTTGATGTGGCTAATAATCCCTTCTGAACAAGATACTTTACTTACTATTGGAATTTTAGCTGAATTTTTACTTGTAGAATTGTCATTTTCAAAAATTAGTAGAGGTGCATTAGCCATGCCATCATTTGAGATTAACAGCGGAATTTTAGATTCTGAAGCGAGGCTTAGAAGAATTGGAATTGTGGGTTGTAGTTGTTGTGATGTGGTACCAATTCCTGGAAAGAATTCAATACCTAAGGGAATGGTTTTTCTCCCTATACCTGATTTTTGTATGTCAAAAGAATCATATGATTTAGTAATTGGATATACGATGCAATTAAAATTAACCGATATTATCGTTACAGGTTGTGGTAGAGAGACAAAGATAAATGAAACATTGGTGGAAAATTTGCTGTATTTAAATTGTCAAATTAGAACACTTTCATTAATTGATTTTAGTACTATGCGTCTTACTGATTCAAAAATAAAAGATCTTGATTTTATGGTTCGTTTAGCCGTTGAAAGTGATCCTTGGAAAGTAGATAATTCATATGAACGGGTAGGTAGAGTCTTGTCAAATTTTAGTGATGATAATAGACCTAATGTAGCATTTTGGACGAGTTCAGCAACCCCTCCTTTTGGAACAGCCCTACATCCTGATGAGATTCTTATAACTTCAATGAAAGAACCCAATTTTGAAATAATTAATTATTTTGAAAAAATTGGTGTCAAATTATTGGAACTATAAAGAATTTAACAATTTAGTGATACAATTACCCTTACTATTGAAGACAAGTTACACCTTCACCATTATTGATGCGGGTTTGGATTGCTCTTCCAATTGCCATGATATTATTCATTACATCATGGTTTGTTTACTTTAATCCAGACTTTGTGGATGATGTTATTGAAAATTCAGCTAATGGCGATGATACTGATGAAAGTTATACACTTAATGTGCAGTCAAATGAAAATTGGCTTGTGTTAGTAATTGATTTCCAAGACAAGCGATCTAATACTGGAAAAGAGATGGAAACAGCAGAATCATTAATTCATGGAGAAAACGGAGTTTCTAATTATTTGACAGAAATGGTTGCAGGGAAAAGTACGTTTAATTTTGAGTTTTATGGAGATGTATTGAATGCAGAATTTGCTGTAGGAGATTATGGAGTTGATGTTGACGGAGTTAGAGATGCAGGAACAGAATCATCTGGTGGTGCTAATGGATTAGCAATAGAGGCTATAACTCAAGCATCAAATAATGGAGTTAATTGGGAGGATTTCGATTTAAATTCAGATGAAATTGTAGATCGGTTATTGATTTTACATACAGGTGGTGTTCAAGAGGATGGAGGAAATTCTAATGAATTATGGAGCCATTTCGGGCATCTTGAAAATGAATTAAAATTTAATGGAAGTTTAATTAAAACATATGCAATGGCTGGTTTAAAAAGCAATATTGGTACGATTGCTCATGAAATGTTACATTCTTTTGGTGCAGCCGATTTATATGCCGTACATGATGAATTACCTCAGGATAATTGGAAGGGCGTAGGAGATTTTGACATAATGGCTAGTGGAAATTGGGCAGAAAACTCGTTGGGGGAAAGTAGACCTGTATTGCCTATGGCTGCAACTATGAATTTAATGGGCATTGATCGATATGAGGAGATTCTCATTGATGATATTGGATCACATAACGAGGTTAAATATGAGTTAAAACCGATGTCCGATTCAGGAACTGCATATCGTGTTGAATTAAGTGAAAATGAATTTCTTTGGCTTGAATATAGACAACAAAGTGGTCTTGATTCAGAACTCCCTGGTTCTGGATTATTAGTAAGTATTGAAGATAAAGATGTGGGTAATATTTCATTAAATAATGTGAATAGAGATTCAGAAAACCCTTACTTGAAAATAGTAGAGGCAGACGGAAATTCCGGGCTAATTACTGGTTCAAACAGTGGAGAAAGTTCTGATTTATTTCTAAATGGTTCAAAATTGGGTAATAATGGATTTGAAATTAGAGAACGTTACGGTGAATTAGTTTCATGGTCGATTGAAATTGAAAATATGAGTGATGAAAAAATCATCTTAAATTTCAAGACAGGAGAATTACCAATAATTTCAGTAGTTGCTTATGAACATGAATTTTTAGATGGAGAGCCATTTCATATTGATATTGAAGCAAAAGAAAATTGCAATTTAAATGCAGAACTATTTAGTGATGATAGTAGAATCCTGAGGTTGGAATCTGAGTTACAAATTGGTGAAAATGAGGTTTATGGTGTGTGGGATGGTCCAAGAAATTCTGACTCAGGACAAATATTCGGAATTTTAAAATGTGGTGAGACAAATCAATTAAATGTAAAATTTAGTTGGAAATCAATTGGAAATCGTATTGATACAGATTTTTTCGAGGGTACAATTCATTATGAAGAGGTTAGTGAAATTATAATCCCATTAAAATTTGAAGGTAATCTTTCTAGAACATACCAATTGGAATTTGTAGGCCCCTTAGAAAGGATCGCAAACTCTCCAAATAAAGTTACATTAGCACCTGGTGATGAATTGATTGTTACAATTGATCCTCAAGGATTACTTTCTCCAGGGATGTACGCTAGAGGGCATATTGTTTTACATGACGGATTATATGAGCATGGCATAGAAGTCGTGCTTCAATCAGAATTTATCGAGGGCCAATCATTCTTTTCTAAATATGTTGGAAGCCCTGGACAATTGATTGCTATATCTTTAGCATTAGGCGGCCTTTGGTTTATTTTAAGCATCTCAAATACAACTAAAACTGAAATAAAATCAGAAGATGAGCTCGAAGAAAATGTTCCAGAAGATATTTATTATTGAGATTAATCATCCATAATGCTTTCCATAAATTCTTTGAACCTTTTTGAAGAATCAGGTAATTCGATTAAATCTTTAATTTGTTCAGTTTTATTTCCGTCTAAATCAACTCCATATTTTGAAGTTAGTTGAGAATTTAAAATTTTAATATGGTCTTCTGATTCCCCAAAAGAATTTTCTTCCATCTCTTTTATAATTTCATTTAGATATTCTAATTTTGCAGGATTGTGTTTAAGGTAAAAGGCTCTTAATTTTATTTTCAAATCGCTTTCTTCTTTTGATTTTTTATTTGCCCTTTTTTCCTTTAATTGTTTTAATTTATTTTCTAGGCCTTCAAATCCATCATTATTTTTTAATTTAACTTGATTTATTTTTTGTTTTCTATATTCGTTAACAAATACCGTTGATACGAATAAAATACCTGTAATCATAAAAATCCCAAAGCAAATTGCACCAGTATGCGCTGATTGTTTTGCTGAAGGGTCAGGTGTACGTAAATACCGATAATCTTGTAATTCAGAAGTAAATGTATTTTCATTATTTTCAAAACTTTCCACTTTTCTAACGAACCCTAATTCATCTAGTTGTGCTATGGAATAATTACCTGAATTCATGTCACCTTCAATCACAGAAATAACAGGTACAATTCCTAAATTGTTGTTTAATAAATTATATGAGTCTGCAGAAAATATTCTTTGAGAGGTTATTGTTGAATTAGATTTTGTTTTTTCCCATAATCCATTATTTTCCCTAAATGCTGTTTCTTCAATTAGCTCTTTTTCTTCAATTAAAAACCATTTGTCACCAACAGATATTGTTGCAGGCCTAGTGCTAGTTGTATGTGTTGTAAATTCATTTAATATTCTTCTTTCAACATTATGTTCATCACCATTTTTTGTTTTGAAAATTGATGTGATTACTACTGATCTTTTTGTCCAAGACCATGGACTTTCTGTTTCAGGTACTAAGGACTCTTCATTTGTAGTGATTATTACATACATTTGATCATCCAAATAATTCGTAGTATTAAATTCCCAACTTAGACTTAAATTAACAAAATGCGAGGTTTTTCCTCTTTGGCATAGTCCACTAAAATCCATTAATTCACATTCTTCAATAGATGCGATTTTTATTGTCAAATCGTTGTTTTCGATAATACTTATTTCGGCATCATCCCCCTCATTGTTGAGTGTATTTTTAAAATCATTAACAATTATGTTTGTGTAACCTGAATATTCAAAGAAATCTTCAACAAGATAATCTGGAACTCCTACATTAAAATCTTCGTCACTTGAAACGTTTGTTGGAATTAATAATAATATAAGTAATAATGAAATTGAAATCGTTAATTTTTTCATATTACCACCTCGTCTGTTCTCCAAAAATAGTAATAAATTCAAAACTGCCATCAACCCATCCCTCCATTAGTTCTAAACTTTCTGAACGAAGTGCAATACCTTCTGCAATTGAACTACTATTGAGGGTGATTGTAAATACGGTAAATATGTCATGCCCTTTTAGTTCAATTACAACACCGTGACTTGCCCAATCATAAAGTGTTGTAGTAGAATCTTTAGATACGTTTGAGGAAATATTTACCATTACAGAATTGGTTTCATTTAGGGTCCAATTGGTATATTTCCCAAGATAATTTATTCTTAAGATTTCATTTTCTAGTGAGATCTCATTTTCAAGAGAAATGGTGACATTAAATATTATCGGGGCGTTTAAAGTAACATTGTTTAATTCTAATGAAGTGTCAAAACTGAGTTCTATTTGTGCTGTGGGAATGTTGCCAGGAGTAAATGAGATTAGTTCGAGGTATGCAGGCACACCTAAAATAATATCCTCTACCCATTCTACAACAGTTCCCCTTATGGATGGACAATACCATTTGTATTCTGTAACTTCACTTTCACTATTTGTTTGCTGTACGTATGAAGAATTTTCACATCCACTCCATGTTATTGGTGGCGAGGTATAATTGTTATATTTGTAAGCTCTTTCCTTTAATTTTTCATTTCCAGGTGGTGAAAAATATCCTGCATCTCCATCCCATGATTCATTTTGAATATATGTTTGAGTCCAACTCTCATTCCACAATGTGGGGAAATCATAAAATTCCGCATCAGAATCAAACTCTCTTGTAATTATGGTGTCTAATAATAATTCAACACCTGCAAGATGTTCTAAATCAATACGCACGTCTGTAACTTCACGTAATTTTGCATGATCAGAAACCCTAATCCAATGAGTTGCAGAATATTCTACAAGCATTGTACCTGTGATTAATCCAATCACAGGTGCTGGAAATGTTCCAACGCCTACGTAATTACCTTCCTGCTCAATTTTATAAACAGAATAATTTTGAGATTTGAATTCTAAAGTTTCTATTCCAGAAACTGTTCGTGTTGTTTGGCCTGAGAGAGGGTATTCAATTACCGTTCCAAACCATGTTTCATCTGTGGGGTCAATCAGGGAAGCAACATCTAGTTCTGTATCGTAAACCCATGTGTCGCCAATGACCATGTCATAAATCTTAATTTCAGGTCCTATTACTAATTCCTCATCTTCTATTTCAGCTAATCCTGAGCCCATATTAAGACTTAAACTAAAAAAAAGTAGAGATACTAGAATCGCTCTAAAGCGTCTAGAATTAGTCTGCATTATTATCCCGAATACTTTCTGATAGAAAATCTAGACCATTATTTTTTTAATTTATGCCTTTCCTGGAGACCATCTGCAAAGTTCAATAAATGATATATCCTTACCAAATTTCATAGCACATAACCATGATTTATTTACACCTGCAGCCAACCTTGCAGCTAAACATGCTTCATTCCAATTTTTGGGAGATTCACAATTTGGAACAATCAACCAAGGAGCGTGTTGAGAAGAAATATAATCACTATATACTCTCCATCTACAACCATATTTGAAACCAGGTCTTGGCCACAAACCTCGTTCTAATAATTCACCAAAAATCTCTGGAATCTCTGTAATTTCTTTAGTTTCAAACTTAGATTCTAACCATATTTTTTCTATTTCTTCTAACCAAATCCCACTTGCTTGAGGGACACCTAATTGTGGTAATGGCATTATTTCAGGTTTTATTGGTAACCAATAGCCATTTCCCGAAGGTATTTTTTGGTTCCACGCGATTAATATTTTTTGAAAATCCTCTTTGGTAAGTTTTGATGGAGTGTTTAAATTGCCTTTAGGATTTGTTATTTTCAATCTATATGCCGTAACATCAAATTCGCCATCAACTACAAGGATTTCTGCTAATCTACCGTTTCTCTCTACAGATACGGCCCAATCAAACAAATCTTTCCAAATGATTTCTGAACTATTATTCACCCATCTTACTTCAGACAATGGTGGTGATTTAGTTGGATGTTGACCTCTATTCCACCTTAATGCCCAACTATTTTCATCATAATTTAAATTTGTATTTTCTACTAAAACTAATACATCTCCTGGTTCTCTAATTCGATTAAGTGCTGATGCTTTATGTAAGAGAAATACATCTTCTGTAAGTATTGTATCAAGCCACTTTTCATTAGGAATAGGTAGGTGTCTATGCCAATGACAAAATAGGACTTCTTCAGGAGTTAATAGATTCCCCTCTTCAACAAGATGCCCTATTGCTGATTTATTCCATAATCTACTTCCAATACTTCCTGTGACTAACCATTTCCCTTCTGATTTTATTGGCGCTTTGTGTCGTCCTTCGCCATCTTGATCCCCTATCAAATTATGATTTAAATTACGAATTCCGCGCTCACGAGGCTTAGTTGCCCCCTTCTCATTGTGTTGCGCCATGTGTGCTCGGGTGACGTTTCCTCTTTTTGACTAGATGGTATAAGAATAAATCACTATAGCCTCTCAGAGGGCATGAGTCAGATGGCCAACACCCTCTTGGATACTTTTGAACAAAGTGAAAGAATCTTGTTGCATTTACTTGAAAATGATATGGGTGATGAAGTTTGGGATTTAAGTGGTAATGTTGCACAAAAAGGAATTTGTTTGGCAACAGCTATTTCAAGAAAACATGTGAGTAGGCCTCTTGAAAAATTAGAATCAGATGGACTAATTGAGAAAGATAGTGGGAGACCTGATGGCTATCGTCAACGAGTTCTTATTTATCGTATGACTCAAAAAGGTAGAATCTCAGCAAAAAAATTGTATAGAAATATAATGGATAGACCGAGCCCAATTTATAAAAATAAAACAATTGGCTCAAGTTTTGAAGACGGAATCTCGCTTGTTGGATGGTTAGCAAAAATTCGTACTGACGGTAGTCAAGAAGAGAATTTTGAAGATCAGGCCAAGGATGATGGAGAACAATTTTTGAGAAAATTGATTAAAACAGCAATGAGGGATGGAGTGCTAAGTGATGATGAGAGAGTATTAATTGATGAATTAGTGGAACAATTATCATTAAGTAATGAGTCATTAAAAGCAATCATTGAAGAAGAACGGTTGGCATTAGAAAAAATTTCAGCGGGAGCAGAATCAGTTTATGTTGAAATGCTTGACAAAGTTTGGGCAGACATTGGTGTTGGTGAAAGTACAACGGCATTATTAGATGCATTAGCAGAATCTTTGAGATTAAACCCTTTGAATAGAAAGAGGTTAGAAGTAGTTACAAGGAAAAGACACGCACTTCTAAAAACATTTGATCCTTCTTTTGAACCATATATTGAGGCAATGTGGATTGCTATGTCAGATGAATCAATTAGTGTTGAAGAAGATGCTATTCTTCGTTCACTTCGTTTAAGTTTAGGTATTGGAGAAGATATGAATTCTCAAATTATTGAAGCAATTCGTTCACTATTGGCTGAGTCTTAGCAGTTTTTCCGCCTTAGTTATATTCTTGCTTCTCTTCCAAGGGTATAGGCTGGTGGTACTCATTAGATGTTTTAAATCAATATTAGTTGTGTTCACACTCATTTTTTCAATTTATTGTATGGCTCCAAATGTAATGATTGATTCATTAGAGGATGGAGAAAAAATTAATTTTTCTTCAAAGGATTTGGATGGCCAAATTGGTAGTTTGGTTTATGGTTGGGCAATTACTGGTGAAAACGATGAAGCATATCAAGCGGATCAGTTAAATGATTTTGATTTAGATTCGAATGGTGACATTTATGCTGTTGGAACATTTTCTAATACAGAAGACTTTGGAGTTTTAACAGCAACATCTTCTGGAGGAAATGATGGGTATTTGGTTAAAATTTCTGAAGAAGGGGATTGGATGGATTTGAGAATCTTTTCTAGTAGTAATGATCTTTCTTTAGAAAAAATATCTGTGAATAATGTTGGAAATATTGCAATAGCAGGGCATTTTTCAGATGCTAGTATGACTTGTGATGATTTATCAATCGATAATAATGATGCAAATGGTGGTTCTACAGATATTTTTGTTGCTGTTTTAGATAGTAATCTTGACTGTGTTTGGTTTAATTCAGTAGGTGGTGAAGATGATGATGTTGTTAAAGAATTAATTTTGAATAATGATGGAACTATTTTGATGGGTGGAATGATTCAAGATATTGTTTACTTCGGTGCTCAAGGGACGGATGGAACGGCAGAAGATGGTTTTGTATGCAAATTTACCAATCAAGGAGACTTGAATTGGGGGCACAGGATTAACGGAATTAATGATCAGTCTGTTAATGCTATTTTTGAAAACTCAGATGGATCTATTTTTGTGGGGGGAGATTCAGATAATAAAGCAGAAATAGATGAGGGTGGAGAGAATAAAAGCTCAAATCAAGCTGGATTCATATTGAAATTAGACAACATGGCAAATGTAGATTCATTAGTTCCGATTCCAGGAGTAGTTTTTGAAATTGAGAAAAATCCAACAAATTCTGATATTTTTATCGGAGGAACCTTTTCTGGTGCTAAAAGTTTTGGAGATGTTTCTGCCACTAGTATGGGATATAGGGATGTTTTTGTATCCAAATTTATCTTCCCAGATGATTTCTCAAATTTCAACCAAGCATCAAGTAGTGATGTCGTAGATTTATATTCGCTCTCTTTCGATTCTAATGGCGATTTACTGGTTTCAGGTTCATGGGGAAAATTATTCGACGATTATGAATTAGAATTAGGGACATTAAGTATCGATTCTAGTGATTATACAGATGCTTTTGTTGCAAAACTTGACCCTTATGGGGATTGGGAATGGGCAATTAGGGGCACCTCAGATAGGGATGACATCGCCAAAAAAGCACTAATTGACAACAAGGGCTCACTAGTTATTGGAGGCACGTTTGCAATTTCACATGAAAATGAAATAGAGAATGCAGTTCCAGATGGATTGGAATTTTTAGGCTCAACTCTTGAACCAAATAGCCGCCAATCACATATGTATGTTTGGAAATTACTTGTAGATACAGACATGGATGGCATTGGTTCAATGCTAGATGATTGTGAAGGCGGTCAGACTGGATGGACCTCTATGCCAAGTAACGATCGTGACTCTGATGGTTGTAGAGATTCTGATGAAGATAGTGATGACGATAATGATGGCGTTACTGATAATTCAGATAGTTGCCCTAAAGGAGAGATTAATTGGCAATCAGATATTTCTACAGATCCTGATGGCGATGGTTGTAGAATTGATTTGGAAGGTCCCTTTTTATCTGGTGATTTGGATTCTGATGGGGTATCCGATGAATTCGATACTGATAGAAATAGTGCAGTGAAAGGTGAATCTCTCGTAGATCCAGCCCTTGGAGGAATTATTCAGATTGAAGATTTACCCGTCAA
>PBHR01000011.1 GCA_002720275.1 Methanobacteriota archaeon | reverse complement strand
TCTTCTTTAGCATTATTAACAATGTCAAAGGGAGAGATGACTTTTGGAGAATATCAATTTACTTGGGAAAAGTTGGGAGAAGTCGTATACGTTTTTTTTGGATTTTGGATTCTTTGTAGTATTGTGGTATACCTTTTTGACAAAAAGGCAGTATTAATTGAAAGGGAGAATTTCGAATATCATATGAAGAATTATAAAGAATTAAGAGACAATATAATGTCTTTAGAAAAAGATAAGATTGAATTAGAAAAACAAAAAATTGCTAAAAAATTAAATAATAATCCTGACGAATAGCAAGATGCCTCTGGAAGAGGCGAAAATTCAATTTCACTAGCAATGGATGTTAAAAATAAACCAATAAAAGAAAAAGATAAACTATTACTATTAGTTAAATTTTCAAATTCAGAAATATACCTTCCAGCAAGTTTAGTACCTTTGTCTACAATTGCACTGATTTTATTGGTTTATATTACACCATATTCATTATTAATTTCCACTCCAATAATATTATCATTTATTGGAGGCATTATTATGGAAAGCATTTCTCTAACATATGAAAAAGAAGTATTAAAAGAGAATAATGAAGAAGAATAATTACAATTCAACTAACATTGCTACAGCATTTCCTCCACCTAAACATAAGCTTACAATACCGTTCTTTGCTTGTACTCTTCGCATTGCCTGAAACATTGTAATTAAGCAACGAGTTCCTGAAGTTCCAATGGGGTGGCCAATAGAAACGGCACCTCCATGCAAATTCAATTTCTCTTCAGGAATCCCTACCCCAGCCAATACTGCACATGAAGCAGATGCAAATGCCTCGTTATGTTCAAAAACATCTATATCATCAACACTCAAATTATTTCTTTCTAATAATGAATTAATTGCTGGAATTGGTGCAGCCATTACTCTTTCTGGTTCTACCCCGCTAGTTACATAATCTCTTATTGTGCAATATGCGGTTAATCCATGTTCCTTAGCAAACTCTGCACTTGTAACCAATACTGCCGATGCACCATCTGAAAGTTGACTCGCATTTCCTGCAGTAACTACTCCTTCATCTAGAAAAGCTGGTTTCATTTCTGACAATTTCTCCAATAACATGTTTCCTCTAATTCCTTCGTCTCTTTCTAATAATATTTCGTTGCCCTCACGATCTACACCGTTCACAGGAAAAGATTCTTCATCAAACCAACCATTTTCCCAAGCAGCATGTGCTTTAGAATGACTAGAAAGACTAAATTCATCAATTAATTCACGAGATAATGAAAATTCTTTTGCAACAATTTCACCTGTGTTTCCCATATGAACATCATTGTAAACATCCCATAATCCATCATGAATCATTACATTTACTAAGTCTTCAGGAGGAACTGGCTCCCCTCTTTTTGATTTGAAAACTAATTTTGGAGCATTAGTCATTGATTCCATTCCACCTGCGATTATACATTTGTTTTCACCACATTTTATGCTATTTGCAGCTAACATTACTGCCTTTAATGCCGAACCACATACTTTGTTAACCGTATAGGCAGCAGTAGTGACAGGTAAACCTGAATGGATTGCTACCTGCCTAGCAGGAGCTTGTCCAGAACCCGCTTGCAATACTTGACCAAAAATTAACTCATCAACCAAACCTGATTCAGGGTTGATTTTTGTTCTTGAAAGTAATTCTTTAACTGTCATTATCCCTAATTCAATTGCAGAATAATTTCTAAGAGCGCCCCTATATTTACCAATTGGTGTTCGAGCAAAACCACAAATTACAACTTCAGTTGAGTTTCCCATATTCAGGTCTAACAATTACAGGATATTGAACCCTTGCAAAATCAATCAATCTTATTTCTAGAAATATAAACTACAGCACCCAATAATGAAATTAATGAAGTACTAAAAACAAAACCAGGTGTTTCTTTTACAGGCGGGGTCAAGTTTGGAGAAGCATCATCTAATTTTGAATCTTCATTTTCTTCATCTGGAGCTATGTATTCATCAAATCCTTTATCTTCATTATTCATGGTACATCCCATATTATCCAAATTTTTTTCTGCAAAAAACACATTACATTGGATTTTTTCAATTCCCGTATTCCTTAGAATAATATCTGCAAGAGTGGTATTATGAATTTCATCCCTAATCCCTTCTAATTCGAGATTATTAAGATAAAATAAATGATCTGAATCTCTCAAAATTTCATATTGTAATTTGATTATATCGTGTACTGAACGCCCAACACTGGAATTTTCTAAATGATCTTCTGCAAGCATTGCAATAAACATATCAGAGTGACCTGGTTCAGGATATACTTCAAGTAATTTATTTGCAATTTCTTCATCACTTGTAATCTCTGACCAATTGGTAATTTTTCCTAAGCCCATAGCTTCTCTCATTGTATTATAATCTGGCATTCCATGGTCTCTTGCCCTATTAATGTCTATAGCACATAAATCCATACCTCCTGCATTAGGTTGTCCAAACATTTGATTTCGTAAATCATCAGAATATACCAAATCTAATTTTGGTTCAACCTGATAAGCTAAGCCACGAAGAACAGGATCTATGCCTCCACCATCCGTTAATGGTCTTGTATCGAAAAATCCTTCATTTAATCGAATATGCCCCTCAATTGATTCTGAACGGTTTTCATCCAACCTTAATGTCCAACTTCCAATTTGACTGTGCCCCATCCTAAATGCTGAATGAGTAAATACATTGAGGATTTCTGGATTAAGTGATGAATCATATCCTTCATATTCAGATAATGTTACCCCTAAAGAAGGTAAAAATTCGTTATATGTGATTGCTTGTAATATTGCTGCAACCCTCATTCTTGCATTTTGATAAATTTGTTCATCGTCCCATGTTGGGTTTTCTGCTTGGAGTTCTACTGCAAGTCTATTATGCTCTCTGAGAAAAATAGTATGCAATGCTAATAACGAAATATGCTCATTTCCGCGAACATCGCCAACTACCAAATTTCCTCCCCCAAATCCTTCGAATGACATTCCTGGATGTGAACTATTTGTAGGGTCTAATGCTGGAGGAATTGGGCCTTCGGAAGTCATTGTTGTTTTCATCAATCCATTTTCAAATGTTCTTAACCAATCTCCCCTATAATTGTCTGAACCATAAACGAGTCCTCCATCTAACCAAGAGGTAATTTGATTAAGTTGTTCTCTAGGATTTGATTCGTCTGTTCCTGATTCTAAATCATATTGTGATCTAAACATCGGAATATAATATCCAGGAGTCATAATTTCATCACCATCTGGAATCAAAATATCAAATTTGTGCTGACCTCCATCGGAAGGGTATTGATGTTTACCGCGAATATTTCCTGTGAACACTATGTCATGAGTTGCAAATTGACTGAATACCCATATGAAATCAGAAAGGCCTCTTTCGTCCGGAATATCATATGGGTCAGCACCTAATCCCGCTGGATCTGAGCACAACATATTACTAATATATCTTGGATTTGGTAAATCAGATAATGATGGAGCAGAGATATTATCAGAATATTCTGAAGGCATTAAACGACCTAATCTACTTACTGAAGAACCCCATTCAGGATTTTCTGAGTGATGTCCTGAACCGTTAATAGGATAATAATTAGTAACCAATGAATCGCCATAAGTGTAATTTCCAGTTACTTTAGCAGAAGCACTAGAAGTGAATAAGATAAATAGAATAAAAATAGATAAGAAGATTTTTAATTTTTTCATATTATCAATCCATTAATTTCTATTATGTCTCCAAACAAACAAAATAAATGATACTAAAACCAATACACCAAACGACACTAAATCTGGAGTTTCTGGGGTATATTCTGAAATTAAAATTACTTGATCTACACTTACGTCATACATTTCTGTAGTTTTTCCACTAGGCCAATTAACTACTATTGCATCAACTACTATTGCATCATCTAATCCAAAATGTAATCTTTCATCGCTACATCCAAATGAGCCTGAACAAGCAAATTTTTGTTGAACATAAGGTTGGTCTCCAACCCAAACAACTACCTCTGCGCCAATCCCTTGAATATTGGACTCACTCCCTTCTAAATCAATCATTAACCAATGTCTTCCTGTCAAATCTGCATGGTTTTCAAAAACCCTAATAGGGGCATTTGAGTTTCCAGTAACAATATCTAAATCACCATCATTATCAAAATCAACAATTGATGCTCCTTGAGTCTTTTCTGTATTTGTAGGAAGTAAATTCAACTCAAATGCCATCTCTGTAAATTTCCCCTCACCATCATTAATCCAAAACGTATTATCTTGTCTAGAATTATATGCACTTATTTGGCCTACAGAAAAAAACAAATCTAAATCTCCATCTAAATCATAATCAAAAAAGTCACAAACCCAATGCACTGGAAATGCTTCTGCAACATTTAATCCCGCATCATCTCCAACCTCTTTGTATGTTCCATCATCTTGCTTTTGCCACAAATAATTCGGACCAATGTTAGATTGGCATATATCTAAATCACCATCCCTATCATAATCTCCAGCATCTAATCCCATTCCTGTGCCTGTAAAATTCATCCCAACAACATTTGTTACAACTGAAAAAGTTCCATCACCATTATTTCGATACATCGGAGAAATCCCAAAATCTGATGCGATAAATACATCTTCCCACCCATCATTATCATAATCAATCCATAATGCTGCCCAACTCATTCCTGAACCAGCATCACTATCACTATACATCCCGGGAGATGATGGCGTTCCAGCCACCATATCCACCCTAACTACTCCAGATTCCAAATGTTCTCCAGGGACTTCTGAAAATGCAATACTTCCTGACAATTTAGCACTTAATGTCACATCCGTAAAAGTTCCATCACCATTATTTTGATACAAAATATTTGTTTCTGCTTCCGCATCATTTTCACTTTCAAAATAAGTTCCATAATTTAATGAATACAAATCTAAATCGCCATCATGATCATAATCAACCCATTGAGCTACACTACTATGGCCACTATTGCCTACTCCTGCAATTTCAGTTACGTCAGTAAATGTTCCATTTCCATTATTATGGTATAAAACATTAGATTTACCTCCCGCATATTTACCATTAGTATGTCCAAATTCACTAACATAAAGATCCAAAAAACCATCCGAATTGTAATCACCCCACACTCCAGAAACTGAAGTACTATCTGAAACACCATCTCCATCAACGTCATTAATTATGCCTGATTTGTTAGTAACATCCTTAAATGTAAAATTTCCTTTATTTTCAAATAAGAGTTGAGTGCCAAATGTAGTCATTACAGAAAGTGAATTTTGAGTGTCTTGCCATTCAAGATGAGAAAATCTTGCAGAGATATACAAATCCATATCTCCATCATTATCAAAATCCGCTACAGATGTTCCAGGACCATATGAATTCCAATTTAATGACTCAGCAGAATCTCCCTTTTCTTTTGGAACCAATTCAGGTTCTACTCTTGTAAATTTTACAAGATATTCATCATCATTCTCTGTATCTGTACTTTCTTGAGCAATCACAGATACTTGAGATGAAAATACAATACAACATAATGCAAGAATAGAAAAAAGGATGGTGGAATTAACTCGAACCATGCTCTATCAAACCTACTTACTAAGTAATTGCATAAAATACCTCTTCATAATTGGAGTAATAATACACACATTAAATAGAGAACTTAATAAGTTAGGCATGACAATGATTTATTATGAATAAAAACTTTATAAAAATCACAAACCACCCCTTAAAACGACTAAATGTCCAAACATCCTTTTGTATAGACATCAATTGGGCCGTAAGGCCGGGGGATGGATTATGGCAGTTAGACTAGGGCCTGCGGGCGTTCCGCTTTCTTGTAAAGGAAGGACAATTGTTGAAGGGATGGATGACATCATTAGCCTTGGAATGGATGCAATGGAAATACAAACAGTTAGGATGGTTGCTCCAAATCACTTTGAGCAATATTGGCAGGCAGGAGCACTATCTTACAAAGCGGACTTTGAATTAAATATACATGGGCCATATTATTCTGAAATCCTTGGTAATAAAATGCAATTAAATCGCACATTAGCAAAACTTGAAGCAACTTTACAAGCTGGAAAAGTACTAAATGCAAGACATATTACTTGTCATGTAGGGCCCTATCTGGGGCATTCTAGGGGAAGTAAAGCAAACGAGGTTGTTGCGAATGTTTTTGCTGGTGTGGTAGATAGAATTGCTGAAATTTGGGAAGAAGATGCGGATCACCCAGTATTTCCTTGGCTTTCAGAAACTACGCCTACAAAAATAGGTATTGAAACAAGTGGGCGTCAAAACCTATGGGGAAGTATAGAAGAAGTTTTAGAAGTTGTAAATCATGTTGAAAACACAGTTCCTGTAATTAATTTTGCACACATACATTCTAGAGGACATGGGAGATTAAAAACAAGTGAAGATTATGGAGAATTATTTGATCTTGTTAGGGAAACCATTGGAACGAAAGAATTCTACTGTCATTTTTCAGGTGTTGAACATTTAATGGGTAATGCACTTCACTACACTCAAATTAAAAAATCTGATTTGAATTTTGAACCTTTAGCCGAATTTTTAGTAGAAGAAGGTGATTGGTTAGATGTAACGATAATTTCAGATTCTCCTTTGCTTGAACATGATGCCATGTATATGAGTCAACTTATTAGCAAATCTAGACATCGTCAATTAGAACGAAAAGCAAGAGAGCAAAGAAGAAGGGAGCTTGCATTAAAATCCGGAATGAGTCCAGAAGAATTGGAGATCAGAGAAAAAGAAGCTGCAGAAAAGAGAAAGACTGCAGAAGCAAATGCTCCGATTCAAATGTTTGATGAAATAGACATTGATCCAAGAAAAATTTTGGATACAAAGACAGTTGCACAATTAAAAGAATTATGTAAAGAAAAAGATTTACCTGTTTCTGGGAAAAAGAACGACATTATTCAAAGATTATATGTTAAAATGATGGAAGAAAAGGAAATTCAAAAACGTATAGATACTTATGAACTAAAGACTGTTGCTCAGTTAAAAGATATGCTAAGAGAATTAAATGTACCAGTCTCAGGAACAAAACCAGAATTAATTAGTAAACTTATGGTTGCTGAAGATGAAATTGCTGAAGCAATAAAAAATCAAGAACATGCATCCGAAAATGATGAAAAAGTTAGTGTAAGTAAAGAAAATGAAGATGATTTGTTTTCTGATGATGATGATGATGACTTATTTTAAAGCACGATTTCATCGTAAGTATTGAAAAGAACGTTTTGTTCGTGAGGTTGTTCTGGGACAGTAGCTTAGCCTGGGAGAGCGCCGCACTGAAGATGCGGAGGTCGCTGGTTCAAGTCCGGCCTGTCCCACTCTCTAAATTCAGTTTAAGTTTTTAAAAACGTCATTTTGGAGGTTATATTATCTATTAAGCCCCATTTTTGCAAACCCTATACTACTGATAGTTTGAAATGTAAATTAAATGAACGCTAACCATGGGCAGACTACCCATCTTTCTAGCAATCTCTTTGTTATTGCAAGTTTTAGTAATACCAATTCCCTTTGCTGGTGTTGCATCTGCTGATGTTGTAACAGAATTTGGTATGGTTGGGAATCCAACTTCTGTTAGCCTCAATTTTGGAGGTCCAGGTTATGATACATCTACCAATATTACTCTTAGCCATACATCTACAGTTAGTTCCGCTAATATTGATGTAAGAGGTTTGGTAAATTCTACAGGCATTAGTCCATCCACTATTGGTGTTGATGTGGGTAATGATGGCGATCTTGAATGGGGCTTTGGCGGAGTAGGCAATGGATCATTCGGCCATGTAAATGAGCTCTCCAATGGTTGGAAGGGTGTGGGAGTGAACCTTTCAACAGGCTATAATGACTCTTACTCAATTCGTTTGCCAATTGATGCAACAATAACCTCTGCTACATTCAACATAGCTTCATTAAGCGAATTAACACTTTCAGGAGCAGATGTACGAGATTCATACATCCATCAACCAAACCCTGCTTGGGGTAATGCCACATACAAAGATTGTAATTATGGGATTTCTCCCGTAACAATTGCTGGCAAAACACAATGGTCAAATTGGCATATTTATCGAAGTTTATATTGGTTTGATCTTTCTACATTGCCTGGAACAACCGTACTTTCTTCTGAACTCCAACTTTATGTTGAAAATGTAGTAAATAATGCTAATACGGGTCAACCAGTAACCTCACAACAGACTTACACTTTACACCCATTACTCAAAGAATGGGAGGAAGGATTAGAAAATAATGTACCGGTGCAACAAGGTCCAGGGGTAACTTGGAAAAATGCAATTGACAATGTTACAGGGGGGGATTATAATTGGGCTATAGAAGGTGCAGGATCTACCACATTGGATCGTGCTTCGGCAATAGATAGCTTTACAGGGATTCCTGCTAATATGGAAGGAACATGGATCACATTCAACTCAACAGGATTATTGGATATGACTCAACAATGGGTCAATGGAAGTAATAATTATGGTTTAATGCTTATTGGAAATGAAAATACAAACAAACCTGAAGGATCCATGGTTCAGATTACTGCTAGACAAAATTCTACACATGGACCAAGACTTGTAGTCGTTTTTGCAGGTGAAGATGATGTTAGTGCGGGTGTTGATGTTAATGGCGATGGCATAGAAGAATGGAGTCACGCGGGAAATCTTAGTAGTGGTTCTTCAATACCTGATATTTCATCCATACTTAATTCATATCTTGCATCTGCAACTCCTACATTTACAGATGATTATGGCAATGCCTTTGTTGATGTTCCATTAAACATAAGTGGAAATGCCACATTAGTTCTCGATAATATAGATGTTCATTATGATTGGACACCAAGTATAGGTAATTCCCCTCACGGCTCTTTAGAAGATGAATTTAATGACCACATTACCAATCTTATTCCCGACGCTAGTGGAAATGTCAGTATACCACTGAATATAACTAGTGGAAGTGCTGGGATCGTAGAATTATCTAATTTACAGATTAATACTGGTGAACGTTTACCCTCAATAGGATCGATTATTTTACCTTCAGAAACTATTGTACCTGATGGAAATGAATTCATAATAGGTGCAGAAGTTACTTCTTATCAAGGAGTTGATAATTTATCTTGGGTAACCATTACTCCCCAACTTAACAATATTAGTATGCGTCCGGTATTTCATTATTCTTTTCAATCATCAGTTACTTCAGTTATCGATTCAGAAGGACTTATTAGGAATACTTCCGGTTCTGTACAAGTATTAAACAACGATACTGCATTAATAGAGTGGGCTTTTAGTGTGAATTGGAATTGGAAGTCAGAGCAAGGGGTAAATTGGCTAGTCGAAGTGAGTACGGTAGATTCACTATCTTCAACACGTATTTCAACTCAAATAACTACACATGAGCGACAGATGGAAATTATTTCTTTCAAAATATTTGATGAGACCTCTCCGACAGATAATTCTCCCGAAATACAGAATCAAGAATGGGTTGCAGGAGGGGACGTTTTGAGGTGTACTGGAGAAGTGCACTTTCTTAACTCAAATAGAAATCCCTTGCCAGGTGAAGTGATAATCGAACTAATTAATGCTAGTGGAAATGGTACGGTAGATGTAAATGGATTCTTTGACATAACCACAGAAGCACCTTCACAAAATTTTCCAAACGGGTTTACAATAGGTGCCCGAATTTTAGGCCCATATGATGCTACCTCCTTCGAAAGTGCACAACGTACTATGCTTATCGATAGTACTCCGCCTGGTATTCAGGTGAATTCTCCTCTTGATGAACGCGTACAACCATATTATCAGAATTTATTCAATGTATCCATTGCAGATAGTATCGGAATGCCTGATATATTTTCTTTTTATTGGTGGGTTGAAGGAATGCATGACAATGGTGATGGAATTCCTCAACCAGATGAATATGCATCTAAAGACCTTATGCGACAACAAAATAGTGAATTTTTCCATGCAACATTTGATGATACTTCTAATGAACAAGGTCAACAAGTCTCTATTTATATTGAGGGTACTGATAATGTTGGAAATCCCATTGAGGGAGGAAGTCCCGGTTTTAACAACGATTTAATTCATTTCAGCAGCCTTGTTCCAACTCCTACAATGTTTATTAATGCTACAAGGGAATTTTCAGGTGGCCATATTCTCGTTCCCACAGATTCTGGGTGGCTTAATTTTAGTTTGTTTGATGAGAATGGAATTGAAGATATTGAAGAAATTATAATCGATTTAGGCCAAGGAACATTACTTAATTGGAATATTAATGATCGAAATATGGTTTCAAATGATGTTGAATTTAGTAGTGATTATTTTAACCTCGATAGTGAAGATGGAAATATTGTTTTAAGTATATCACTAGTAGCTACACCTTGGTTTAATCCAACTACAAATGGAGGTGAGATCCTCATTAGTGTAGCAGATTCTTCAGGTTTACAAACCTTTTCAACCGAATTAAATTGGGATTTTGATGCAGATATTCATATTACTGATTTCGCAGCTCTTAATGTCATTAATGGCAAAAATTTACAAGATAATTCATGGGTGATGTTAGGTGCAAATGTAGATTTTAGTGGTAGTATAAGTTATGCTTCTGCTATGGTAGCACCTCCTGAATCATGTTATAATTTAGAATTTGAAGTACCATTAGGGAATCCTCTGCCGATTTCACTAGAAAATAACAATTTCAATGAGAGTATAGAGATACAAAATAATGGAATTCATAAAGTTAATTTAATTGCAAATTGTGGTTTAAGTCAAGTAAAATCTTCCTATGATTCTTTACATCTGAGAGTAGATTCTGTTGCTCCGTTATTGGTAAGTAATCAACCACCTTTAGTATCTGCAAATTCTACAAATATTATATTACAACTTGATATTAGTGAATTCGATTCCGGTTTACAGGAGGGTGATTTCATTGTCGATTGTGCAATTAGACGCGGTTTAAGCATGATAGGCGAAGAATTCTCTTCATTAGCTGAATTACAATTAAGTGGTGATGTTTCAAGATATATCGTAGAGTTAAATTACCCTTCACCTAAACATGGAGATGTTCTTGAATGTTGGTTTACCTTATCCGATAATGCTGGAAATAGTTTTGCTGGAAAAGGTTCAAGTTTTACTTGGCCCCTTCAATTACCTGTTATTGAACAACGTTCTGATCTTTCAGTTCATAATTTTGAGATCTCACCGTCACCTCCTACTGGAGGTGACCTATCACAAATCAACATCACCATTTCTAATCTTGGAGAGTTTACTGATGAACCATTTACAGTTTCAATTTGGATACTTGACGAAGAAATAGGGAATGAATCAATAAGATTTTTAGAAGGTGAATCTCGTGCAGAAACAAGTTTTTCATGGCAAGCAGATTGGTTAGGGGAACTTGAAATAATTATTATTCTTGATCCTGAACAAGAGATTGATGAACAAAATGAAAATAATAGTTGGAGTTTTACTATTGATGTACAAATAAAGGAAAAACCAAGTATATTTTCTTCAGAAAACTTCCTTATAATTACTTCAATAGTAGGATTTTTATTTGCTGTCATTTGTCTACTTTTATTGTTAAGGTATCTTATGAATGAAGAAGAAGATTATGAAGAATGGGATGAAGATGAGGAGGATGAGACATCCTTAACCTTAGTTCGTAAATGGAAAGATAAAGAAGGCCAAGATTGGCGAGAATTTTCTGATGGAAGTTATGAATGGTGGGAAGAATCAAGTCGTAGTTGGAAAACTTGGGAAAAATGATGTTTTTTGATAATTCAAAAACTCCTACAGTTGTTAAATTTCTTTGAATAAATCAGATTGGAATGTGTGTAACTTGGAAATTCCACTTTTTGACATTTCAATAAGCCTAGTTAATTGTTCACTAGAAAATGTTGATTCTTCGCCTGTACCTTGAATTTCTACAAATTCCCCATTACTTGTCATAATCACATTCATATCTACGTCTGCATTACTATCTAGAACATAATCTAAATCTAAATAAACGTCATTACCAATTAACCCTACACTTATTGCTGCAACATCATGAGGCATTACATTTTGTTCATGTGTTTTCATTTGTTCAGCGGTTAATTGAACGTCATCTAATTCATTTAAACGTGATTCTAAAGGCAAACAATCACCACTTCTAATTAATCTACGAATTGCCAATCTCAATGCGATAGATGCTGCTGTAATAGATGCACAACGAGTACCACCGTCTGCATTCAAAATATCACAATCAACTGTGAGAGACAATGGACCTAATTCATCTAGATTAACGACTCCTCTTAATGATCTAGCAATTAGTCTTTCAATTTCCATTGTCCTACCCTTAGCACCTTGCCTTTCTCTTCGAAATCTTGAATCAGTAGAACCCGGCATTAACGAATATTCTGCATTAACCCAACCACGAGTTGCATCTCTAGGAAACCATCTTGGTAAACTTGATGCTTTAGTTGCACATGCAAGTACAACTGTATTTCCTTGACGATAAAGCACGGATGCAAGTGCATTTTTTGTGAAATCTAATTCAACTTCTGGTGTTCTCATTTGAGATTTGTCTCTGTCACTATCTAACGGAGTTTCCTTTAGTTTGCCCATACCCATCGGTCTTGGGTATACTTCTCAACCTTTTCTATGCAAAACATAACCTAAAAGTAAAACAAATCCAACCATAAATACCATTCCATTATGGTTTTCAACAGTAGGTTCCGGTTCGAATAAAGTAACAATTCTATCGATTTCAATATCAAAATATGTGCTCTCAGTTCCACTTGGCCATTTAACTACTACAGAATCAATTTTAGTTGTACTACCTAATCCAAAATGCATCCTATGATCACTACAACCAAATGACCCAGAACAGCCAAATTTTTGCTGGACCTGAAATTGATCATCATTAAACCATAAAGTAATCTCTGCACCTATTGCTTGTTTATTTGATTCTGAGCCAATTAAATCAAACGAAATCCAATGTCTATCATCTAATTCATTAGCTAAATTTTCAAAAAGCCTAATTGGTTGATTTGAATTCCCTAATAATAAATCTAAATCACCATCATTGTCAAAATCTGCTACTGCCGCACCTTGGGTTTTTTCTTCGGGATCCGTGTATAACCCGACTTCTTGAAGAACATCTACAAAATTACCGTCATCATCTGACCAATCTCCAACATTGAGATACATGATATTCTCACGTTTTGGAATATAAGCAGATACTGCTCCTGATGAAAGAAATAAATCTACATCTCCATCATTATCATAATCAAACCATTCACAAACCCAAGTTGTTTGTACTGCACCAGCAGCAAAAAAGCCTGATTGACCACCCTTTTCAGTATTAACAACTTGCTGATAAGAATCTGCATCTTTTTTATTCCAAATATATTCTGGTCCAAAATTTGATTGGCATAAATCTAAATCTCCATCTTGATCATAATCTCCAGCGTCAACTCCCATTCCAGTTCCAGGTAAATCCAATCCTGCTTCTACAGTATGCATCTTAAAGGTGCCATCACCCTCATTAATGTATAATGGAGAAATTCCGAAATCGTTAGCAATAAAAACATCAGGATATCCATCTAAATTATGATCAAACCATAATGCTGCCCAACTCATTCCTGTCCCATATGGCGAATCATGTAGAATTTGAGCACCAGATGATAATCCAGAACCAGTAATGTCTGCTCTACCAAGTTCAGATCTTTCAAAAGTTCCTGGTTCTGGCCCTAAACCTTCAACTAGACCGCCAAATAATTCTGCTTCTCTGGTTACATCACTAAATGTCCCATTTCCATTATTTCTGTACAAAACATTTGTTTCGGTATAAGCAGTGTTGATTTTATCAATATAAATTCCCCAATTAAGAGAATATAAATCAAGATCTCCATCTAAATCATAATCGACCCATTGAGACACAGTGCTATGCCCTGCATTTCCTACATTTGCAAAGTCTGTAACATCGCTAAATGTTCCATCTCCATTATTTTGAAATAATTTATTAGCACGACCTACATCCCACCTTTCTCCTTCAGTAGCATTTTCATTTTCTTGGATTCTATCAATATACTCTTGCGGAACTGTAACACTATGTGCAGCAAAACCGGTACCAAATTCACTGATGTAAATGTCTAAATCTCCATCATTGTCATAATCTCCCCATACTCCTGCTTGAGATTGACTTTCATATGATAAGCCCGCTTCTTCAGTAACATCACTAAATGTCCCATCTCCATTATTATGCATTAAATGGGGTTTAGCTGTTGAATTTAAATCACTAGGATCATAATTCGCTGTAATAAAAATATCAAGCCAACCATCATTATCATAATCTCCCCAAGAAACACCTGGTGTGAATGATTCAACATCTGTTTTATCTTGCTCCCAATTTTCAATATTTACTCCTAATCCCGATTGATTTGAAATATCTCTAAATTTAACTAATGGCAATTCATCATCTATATTTTGAATTGGTGCATCATTACCTTGTGATTGAACACCGACACTAGAAAAAATCATCATTGTTACAATCATTGCAACTAAAAATAGATGTCTAATTTCCATTGATTTATATGCCATTCAAATATTGGCAAGATGCCACATTATAATAATCAATCTAGGAATTTTTGAAATATTTAAATGTACAAAAGGTTAACATTATGAAAAGATGGGGTATTTTTAGGGGGCATTCTAAATATGGCTGATAGAATAAATAACGCCATTAAAGCATTTGCAAATGGCCTTCCTGTTTGCGTGTTTGATTCAGAATTTAGAGAAGGTGAAACTGATCTATTATTCTCTGGTGAAAAAATTATAGAAGCAAATATTAGACAACTTAGGAAAGATTGTGGAGGATTACTTTTCTTGGCTGTAGGGTCAGAAATTGGTGAAATGTTTGGATTACCGTATTTACAAGATTTATATGATCAACCAATCTTAAGTGATACATACCCATTATTACAAGAATTAAGTACGAATGATTTACAATATGATAGTAAATCTGCATTCACACTCTCAATAAATCACAGAGAAACTTACACTGGAATTACAGATACAGACCGCTGTTTAACAGCAAAAAGATTTGCTGAATTAAGCAATGAATTATTAAAAATAAATTGTGATAAAAAATCTGCAATGGCTAAATTAGGTAAGGAATTTAGAACACCTGGGCACATACCTGTTTGTTTAGAACAAAAAGGAGGCCTAGAAAAAAGAGAAGGTCATACTGAATTGGCTGTAGCATTAGCTCGTTTAGCAGAAGTTACTCCAGTAGTAATCGGTGCGGAAATGCTTCAACCAAATGGAGATGCGGCTCTTAGTGTAGATGATGCCAAAAAATGGGCTGAAGAAAGAGGTATCCTATTTTTAACAGGTGACGAAATCAAACAAATTTTCAATGAAAAGAGGTGAGAAATTGAAAAGAATTCTGGCTGTGGGTGTTTTTGATCTTTTACATGCAGGTCATTTACACTATCTTGAACAGGCTAAATCATTAGGTGATGAATTAGTTGTAATTGTAGCACATGATGACACAGTAAGACAAAGAAAACACGAACCAATTACCTTACAAGATATGCGTAAAAGAATGGTTGAGGGTCTTAAACCTGTAGATTCTGTATATATTGGTAACCCTCCCGGAATTTCAATGTTTGATATTTTAGTAGATGTAAAACCAGATATTATTGCATTAGGATACGATCAAGAACATGCTGAAGAATGGATTAGAAAAGAATTAGATGCACGTAATCTATCTCACATAGACGTAAAAAGGGTTGAAGGTTTAGAAGGCGATTTAGACGGAACAAGAAAAATTGTTAGTAAAATCATTGACTTATGGAATGTAGTTAAAATGGATGAGTGAAATGTTTTCGGGTATTGTAGCAGGGCTTGGAATTGTTGAACATATTGAAGATAAAAATCAACTTAGACATATTAGAATTAGGTTGCCTGAAGGAACTAAAGAAAATATATCTCAAGGTGCTAGTATCTCACTAGATGGTGTTTGCCTAACTGTTGTAGAATTTAGTGAACATACGGCTAGTTTTGATATCATTGATGAAACATTGAGTAGAACTACTTTATCAAAAGTTGAAATTGGTGATATGATTAATATTGAGAGAGCAATGAAATATGGAGATGAAATTGGTGGCCATAATGTTTCTGGACATATCGATCATATGGCTGAAATAATAAAAATAAACACTCCAGAAAATAATCACATTGTCAAATTAAAAATTCCATCAAATTATATGCCATATATCATTGAAAAGGGTTACATTGCATTAGATGGTTGTAGTCTTACAATTGCTGAAGTATTCAATGATGGATTCAATGTATGTTTGATTCCAGAAACATTACGTCGAACAACCTTTGGGTTCAAAAAGGAAGGCGACTTCGTGAACTTTGAGATAGAGGCCAATACCAAGGCAATCGTAGATTCAATCAATAGAAAGAAAGGTGATTAAAATGGGTTCAATACATATTATTTGTACATCATACCATAAGCCACAAATAGAAAAAATGTTAGAAGTGGCTAAAAAAACTGTTAAGGAAGAGGGTAGACAAATAGGTAAAGTTTATTGGTTACCTGGGGTTTTAGAGATCCCATATGGAATTAGGAAAATTTCGCATATATATACGGCATATGAATATGAANAAACTCAANATGATGGTTTTGTTGTGTTAGGAATTATTGAGAAGGGTAAAACTAAACATGGTAAAGTAATAGGTCAAGCAGTGATTAAAGACTTAATTAAATTTCAANCAGGACCTNNTGGAANACCANTAGGAATTGGAATCATAGGCCCTGGTGCAACTCCAGAACAAATTGAAGAGAGATTGGAAATGCATGCTAAAAATGCCGTTTTGGCAGTATCACACTTAATGAAAAAAATTAGTGAATGGGAGTGAAAAAATGAGTGATATAAGAAATGTAATAATTATTGGAAGCGGTCCTGCAGGTTATACTGCTGGACTTTATACTGCTAGNGCCATGTTAGAACCTTTGATGTTCTCCGGCTATGCTTCAGGTGGACAGTTAATGCTGACAAGTGATGTCGAAAATTTTCCTGGATATCCCCAAGGAATTACTGGGCCAGAGATGATGATGCATCTAAGAGAACAAGCAGAAAGGTTCGGTTGTGAAGTAATTGACAAAAATGTAGCATCAGTTGATTTTTCTTCTAAACCATTCAAAGTTACNGTTGAAAATGANGANTTTCAATCNCATGCAATNATTGTTTGTACTGGAGCTGAAGCAATTTGGCTCAATGCAGAAAATGAAGAAGCACAAAAAGGAAGAGGGATNTCTACTTGTGCTACATGCGATGGAGCATTTTTTAGAGATGAAGAAGTGTTGGTAATTGGNGGTGGAGATTCTGCTATGGAAGAAGCAACATTCTTGACAAGATTTGCAAGTAAAGTTACAATTTTAAACAGAAGAGATGTATTTAGGGCNTCTACNATNATGTATGAAAGGGCTGCTGCAAATCCTAAAATTGAAATTNGACCATTTAGACAAATTAAGAAATGGCTTTCAAATGAACAAGGNCTTACTGGTGCTGTAATTGAAGATCCAAGAGACGGTTCAACAGAAGAAATTAGCGCTACTGGTGCTTTTATNGCAATAGGCCATAAACCAATNACTCAATTTTTNGATAATCAAATAGATACTGACGATGAAGGATACATCTTACATAAAGAGCATACAATGACTTCAATTCCNGGTGTTTTTGCAGCNGGAGATGTAGTTGATACAAGATATCGTCAAGCAATTACTGCTGCTGGAATGGGATGTCAAGCAGCAATAGATTGTGAACGTTGGTTAGAAGATAATGTCCATTGAGGTATATTTGTGTTAGATGACCGTTATGCTCGTCAAATAATCCTACCAGAGATAGGNGAAATNGGTCAGCAAAAATTGAAAGANTGTTCAATTGTTGTAATTGGTGCAGGAGGGTTAGGTTCTCCCGCTCTTTTGTATCTTGCAGCAGCAGGTATNGGAAATATTACAATTGTTGATGGAGATATTGTAGAATCTAGTAATTTACATAGACAAGTATTGTACANTGAATCTGATATAGGAACNAAAAAAGCGGAAACTGCTGCTAAAAAATTAAAGGAAATTAATTCTCAAATAGAAATTAATTTTATTTCAGAATTTTTAAATGNAGAAAANGCTAAAGAAATTGTGCAAAATCACGATATTCTAATTGATGGTAGTGATAATATCCCTACNAGATATATTTTAGATGATATNTGTAAAGAAATAGGNATNCCTTGGGTACATGCATCNATACATCGCTTCGAAGGNCAAATAGCTTGCTTCAATATTTCANATGGNCCTGGTTATCGGGATTTATTNCCAGANCCAGCATCTGCCGAAAGTGTTCCGAACTGTGCNGAAGCNGGAGTATTAGGAGTGCTTCCNGGAATTATAGGNACNATTCAAGCCACTCANGCTCTGAAAATTTGTTTGGGNATNGGAAATGATTTGAGAGGTAAAATANTNCTAGTTGATACAAAAACAATGAATTTTAGAACTATGGTTTATGAAAANCAACCAGAAATCAAATATGAAAAACCAAAAAATNTTTCAGTTATTGAAACTAATAACANGATTAATGANGGNTGGAATCCATTTATTATTGATTGTAGAACTCAAANAGAAATNGANATTGCAAAACTTGACAATGTNGATTTGTCNATTNATCACANTCAAATTTCCACAGTATTAGAAAAAATACCAAAAAANAAAGATNTTCTNGTTTATTGNCATCACGGAAATAGATCAATGTACACTATTTCAGTTTTGATGAATCAGGGTTTTGATGGAAAACATCTNTACAANCTTGNAGGNGGAATTGATTCTTGGTCATTAAATGTNGANCCATCAATCCGAAGATATTAATTTATNACAAATAGAGCAATTTTCACCTAGTTCATTAATAACATTCATGTGAAGGTGTCTNTACCTAGGTGNGATTTACATGGCGAGCCTCATCATAGCAGATGAAAATGAAGGACGCAGAAATCTACTTGCTGGNACNTTAGAAAGAGAGGGTTTTAGTGTAACAAGAACTTCTACATTAAGNCAAACNGAAGGNACTGCTTTGGGAACTATGCCNGANGTATTAGTTTTAGATGCNGAATGGAGAGCCGCNGATGCTTTNGATAGNGCTCAAAGATTAATGGCNGATCCAGAATTCTCATTTAAATCAAGAATTGTNTTATTGAGTAGAGACACNAGTAGAGATATGCTAGTTTCTGCAGCAAANGCNGGNATCCATGANGTTTTAGGAAAACCNCTGAATATGAATGTNNTAATNACTCAACTTTGGAAACATGCAAAAAAAGAGTTTNTTCCTCCACCTGCAGANGTTGCNACACATTCATCACANGGATTTTTTGATGTGAATCTTTCACTNCAAGANCCTACATGGGCAATGCCAATGTTACAAAANATGCTTAATCCNGANGTAATAAANCCTCAATTNGTAGAAGATATTCTAGCAAAATTAGNCGAGCAAGAAATNGANATAGATGGTGTNGATAGTTCTAATCTTGGATCNNTATTGAAAACNGTATTTGGNCAACTNTTAGAATCTCAAGTNGNTGAAGANGANGTAACAAANCAAAATCCCAACATGCAAGANGATATNGGACAAAANAAGACNCCNAAATTAGGNTCTTCTTTAGAAGACATTNTACAAGAAGAAGCNGATGAATTAACAGAAGAAATTTTAGAAAAAATGGAAGAAATTCTAGGAGAAGGNATTCCNGAATATACTGCTTTAGAGGACGATTTGAAAATTAAAGTAGATCCTGAATTNATTAATTTAGTAAAATACTCATCTGAAAGTATTCAAGAATTACTTTGGGAAATAGGCGTTCCTGGGAGATTAAATGANCCTAGTTTNGGNCTTTGGGTTGAGGATTCTCTAAAATCNNTTGAAGATATNCTAAAAAGTGTNCCNGAAATNCCAATAGAAGAGGAATAATTAATTAAAAATCAATCTTTCTGCNATCTTAGAAACTGTTTCTGTATGNTTNGGNAAAGTTGTCACATACATCACAGCNTGNCTTACTTGNCTTGTTCTTAATGCATCTGCCAANGGNGTATGTTCCTTAAACCATCTAAAGCGCCCATCANCACCTTCNATTCTAATATCTACTTGAGCCATTCTAGGTTCAGAAAGTAATAATTTCAAAGAAGGNACNTCAATTGAAACATAACCTTCAGGAACTTTAGCTCTTGCAGCAATNTCATCTTCTAATTGTCTNCTTTTCTCCGAATCNNGAGCAATTTCNAGTAATGAATTTGTNTGNTTTTCATCTAAATCTTGNTTNCTTCTTGTCATTGCAACTTTAAACATNTGACGATATTTAATTCTNCGAAGAATATCTTGTTGATATCCTCCCTGTTCATTCAATAATTGCCAAATTTCTGCATCAACCATTTTTTGCATATCAAGNGGATCACTAGNATCATCTGGCATCCTTTCTACNGCATGNGACAACATNACTTCAGTAATTCTTGTAACTCTGTGAAAATATACNGCACTATACATCAATGCTCTTGCTGTTAACATNCCTTCTAATGCTGACAANCCACCTTCACCTATCGCAACATCNCCAGCATGNCTCTTCANACAATGGATTAANCTNTGATGATCAATAACNCCGTGTTTAACTCCNGTAAANTGAGAATCTCGTAATAAATANTCNATTTGATCACAATCAACNGGACCATGNACTAATTGCCCCATAGTAACNTCATCTGANCCAAAGAAATCNTCTCCTTTATTCCAAAATAAACTTCTTTCACTACCTTGTGCATCAGGGCCTCTAATTAGNCTNGCAACTTCTTTNGGNTCTAGATTNTACTCTTCTAAAATCTCTGGTACAGACTTTCTTTCAGAAAATACTGATGACTCNCCATNTCNAAGGATGTCATAATCACCGGTAATTATCCCTTCTGTAACAGACATNTGNTCCATNCCNCCTCTTTCATGAAGTATATGCTCTAATGTGTGAGAATAGGGNCCATGNCCNACATCATGNAACATTCCTGCNACCTGAACCATTGATTTTTCAAAATCATCTAAACCNACTGAATCTGACATTAATCCACCAACATGACTNACNCCCAAACTATGTTCAAANCTAGTATGATGAGCACCNGGGAANACTAAATGAGCTAATCCTANTTGNTTTATNTGNGATAATTTGTTAAATTCNGGNGTTGAAAGNAGTTCNCTNCGNGCCCCATCAATAGTAAATGAACCNTGAATTGTATCATTAACAACCTTGCTTTTAATGCCATCCATCATACNACCCNAAACGCTTGGCCCTCATAAAGAACCTCATAAATCGCCTTGAAANTATAAAAATAATACATCAAATTNTNATTAACGTTATTTATTGGCANANTCATGTTAANTCATTCTTGTAAAATCATTGCTATAGCNGGAGGAAGTGGAGCAGGAAAAACTACNCTTGCAAAAAAAATCTCNNAATTANTTGGAATAAANAAATGTNAAATAATTAGTCAAGATAATTATTATTTNGATTTNAGTNAAAAATTTGATTATGATGGTGGTGCGATAAATTTNGANCATCCTGAAATGTTAGAATTTACACTTTTAGCATCACATTTAAAAAAATTAAAAGAGGGNTNTTCTNTAAATATNCCNTGTTATGATTTTTCCACACATTCAAGATTAGAAAAAACAAANAAAATTNNCCCTANTGAAATCATTCTNGTNGATGGAATNCTTATTTTAAATTCCNAAGANNTAATGGATTTATTTGATTTGAAAATNTTCATTGANACTCCNGATGATNTACGATTTGAAAGAAGAATGAANAGNGANATTAATGAAAGAAACAGAACTCAAGAAGGTGTGAGNAATCAATGGGAAGTTCAAGTATTNCCAATGCANAAAAAATATGTTGAAAATACAATTAATTCNGCNAATNTNATTGTTTCAAAGNATGATGATTTTGANGATGTTGCCAANAAAATATTGNCTNAAATTAAAGAATTATAATNATTACTTTCTCATTTCTATTTCATCCCAGCCGCCACCTGCAAATTCATCTGATTCAAATGCAGCATTAATTTTAATTTCTTCTGAGANATCTNTTCGCAATTTCTTNCTATTTGANGNGTCTTTATATTGNCTAAAAAATAATAATANTAAAATNAAAGAAAATAATGCTATTGCACCNATAATAAGATCTTCAAACTCCAATTCATTNGATAACTCTGCNTTTTGATTATTATTNCCACATANACANCCATCNGNTGTTCCATCATCNTCAGAATCNGGACTTACAAGCATTCCNTTNGATTGNTCTGGACAAATACATTGCCCCGCNATNATTTCTTCTTNATTTACATTANNAGTNTTATTTTGGANATCATTTGTTTCAAGTTCTTCTTCTTCATCTATACAACTAATTCCGTATTCCCATTTTGTCTCATCTTCTGGACATTCGTCAGCAAGATCTGCATAACCATCACCATCNGAATCAGGNCAACCAGCAACNCCTTCACTNGATGTNCCNNGNACATTAATACAATCNTCAAAAACATCTGANTANCCATCACCATCGCTATCTACACAACCTAATTTATCAATAAATGANGTNCCATAAGTNAANACACAATCNTCTGCATCTACTCCATTTTCATTATCTCCATANCCATCATTATCTGTATCTGACCATTGAGTCTTGTCATTAGGNAANTCGTCNAANATATCNCCATANCCGTCATCATCACTATCNAAACAGCCTAAAAGNCCTANNTCAGTACTTGTNCCATAAACATCTACACAATCNTCTGCATCAACACCNTCTGGATTATCTCCNAANGTATCGTTNTCNGAATCATACCACTGACTNGGTTCTCGAGGNAATTTATCAGCAAAATCTGCCACACCATCNCCGTCNGAATCCAAACANCCNAGATATNCTTCCATCTGAGATAANCCATAATCATCNGGACANANGTCNGCATCAACNCCATCNGNATTATCTCCAAAACCATCGCCATCCCTATCTTCCCATTGTGTTGGATTGTATGGCAATTCATCATTTAAGTCAGAATAACCATCACCATCTGAGTCATAACAACCAAATCTATCTATCCAAGAAGTCCCATAATCTTCGGGGCAGTCATCAGAATTATTCGCGGGAGGTGGGTTATCTCCATACCCATCATCATCTCGGTCTTTCCATTGCTCTGAATCGTCTGGAAAAGCATCAGCAACATCCCACCAACCATCTCCATCTAGATCTGGACAACCAAGATATTCCTGGGTTGAGTTGCCAAATTCTTCGGGACACCAATCAGGAGAATTTCCTTCTAGATTATCTCCATACCCATCACCATCTGTATCATTCCATTGTGAAGAATCTGAGGGGAACTTATCAGGGTCTGTGCCATCAGCATTATCTCCATACCCATCACCATCTGTATCATTCCATTGAGTAGGATTCTGAGGTAAAGCATCAGGATTATTACCGCCCAAATTATCACCGTAACCATCACCATCTGTATCTTCCCATTGAGTCGGGTCTAATGGAAACGCGTCTGCACCATCTGATACATTCCAGTTTAAATCTTCATCAGAATAGCCATCACCATCAAAATCAGGACAACCGTTCCTATCTTCTGTTGAATTCCCAAAAACATTAATACAATCATCATGATTATTTGCAGGAGGTGGATTATCTCCGAAACCATCACCGTCTGTATCTTCCCATTGATCGCCATCTAATGGAAAAGCATCAACTTGTCCATTACCACGGTCTATTGTGGGCCAACCATCATTATCAGGATCGTCATCACCTTCCCAAAAACTCAACCTAACATCTTCGTATCCATGAGCCGCAATAAAATCAATTCCATTTGGGCTCCAAGCAATATCGTAAACTGAGGGGTCTGGAGTAGATTCATCTCCTGGGTTCCCTGACATAATATCTACAATCGACCCTGTAGCCGCATTGAATACTTTTACTGAATCACCATCATTCCCATACCAAAAAGCTGCTGCTGCGATTTGCCTTCCATCAGGGCTAAATTCTACATCAAGACAACTAGTAGAAAGTTGTTCATCCCACACTTTAGTCCAAGTTAAAGTTTCATACATGTAAACTGTGTGTCCTATATTTGTAGATTCATATTGGTCGCAAGCCACTAAATAATTACCATCTGGAGACCATGATAATCCATTAACTCTTGGAAATTGTGAACTTGTAATTGCTAAGGGGTTAACAAACTGATTAAATCCATTATTTGGATCTAATAAAAACACCTCTCCTGCCCCCCCAAGAGCTAAAATACTACCATCCGGACTCCATTCAATAGAATCATAATTACTATCTTTAGATGAAGGATCAAATCTTCCAATTTCGCTCCAATCTGTAGTATCTAAAATTACCAAACCACCGTCATTTGGATCGGAGTTGTCTTCTTTTCCAACTGTAACAGCAACCATGCTAGAATCAGGACTATATTCAATATCTGAAATCTGATCATTTGTTGTTCCAAAATCAGTCGTTAATGATTCTTCAAGTGTGATTAAACTAGTTGAATCAATATTTGATGCATCATAAACAAAAACTTGTTCAAATTGATTCCCCACAAGTATTTTACTATCATCTGGACTCCACTCCACTTCGTATATTGGTCTATCTTCTTCTTCTACAATTGTTAAAACTATATCTCTAGAAGTTGTTTCAAAAATAGATAAGGTTCCTGAATCGTCACCAACTACAACATATTTTCCATCTGGAGAAAAATCTACTGATTCTATATCTCCGTCATCTGAATCCCAATCAATAACTTCTACTTCATTAAAATCTCCTTGGGGGGCAGTCCAAAAGTCATTGTAATCACTTGTCCCATCACCATCTTTGTCCGGGCAACCGTCTCTATCTACTGTACTATTTCCATTAGAATATGGACAGTCATCATTTACATCTAAAATACCATCCCCATCTGAGTCATTAGCAGTTACAGTAACAAAAAAACATGAGAGCAATAAAATAGAAACTAAAAGAAGAATTCTACGGTTTGCCACTTCTCCCATAATACCCCTGTAAACTATGAAAATACTAATAGTATATTATCGATTGTTTATTCTCAATAGAGAAATTAATAATTACAGATTCTAAAATTATCTCTACAATTACAATGTCAACTTTATTCACATTGATGTTCTGCCAAAGGTATGAGCGGATTACCAAACATGTGGGGTGAAAGTTGGAAACCCCTCAAACCATTATCTTTGGTGATCAAAATTAATGCAGAAATCGCCAAAATAGAATTATTAAGATATACCTTGGAACGACACAATGGTCACTTAAAATTAGTTTCATCTGCCTGGAATCAAATTATTTCAAAACGTAAAATTTCTTCTTTTGATGGCGAATCATGGCATAGTTTTTCAAATGAATTAGTTGAATTATCTTCTAAATTAATAAAAAAGAACGGACATATTACAGAAGAATTTGAAAATTTAGAAATTATTCCAAGAAGGAAAACTAATCTTTATTTAGAACGTATTGCAAAAAGGTTTGAAATCGATTTACATTTAATACTAAGAAGAATCGCCCATTACCATACAATTTCTCTCGATTTAAGAAAGGAGTGGCATAGGTTAATGCTTCGAACGCGATTTACAGATGAGCATCTAAAGTCACTATTTATGGAAGGTTTAGAAACACCCGAGGGTGGCAAATTCGGAGGCAAAGGATTCCGTTCTACTTGGCAAGAAACTGTTGTTTCTGTTGCTTCTGCTCTAAATAAAGAAGGAGATCGAGTTGCACCAATGATAAGAGATATGGGATTATCTCTTGCAATGGGAGACACACCACTAAACGTCATGGCTGCACAAATGGGTAAGGTTGGCTCACCAATGGATGGTGGACAAAATTATGCAGGTGGAAGAGATTTACACATTGGTGCTTGGGAACAGGGGGTGTTGCCTCCAACTGCTCCTTTACCCATCGCATCTGCAACAATAACTGGTTTAGCATTAGCTTCTAAAACATTAGAAGAAAATAGGTTTCATGTAGCATTAATTGGAGAAGGAGCCTCATCTAGCGGTGAATGGTGGGAAGCAATTAATTTCGCAGGAATTAGAGGTTTGCCAATTTCTTATGTTTTACAAAATAATCAAATTGCATTAGATACGTTTTCTATCAATCAATCTGCTGCTGAAACTTGGGCTGATAAAGCAGTTGCAATGGGAATACCTTGTTGGACCATTGATGGTTCTGATCCTGCTGCTTATTTTTCATCAATTGCTACTGCAAGAGAATTTGCAACTACGGGTGGTGGAGCCACATTAATCCATGTAGAAACCATGAGAGGTTGTGGGCATGCTCACCATCACGATGATTTGTATTTAGGTGCACCTTCGGGCAACCCTCCTGGATATGTTGACAAAGAAACGTTAGAATATTGGTCAAATAAAGATCCGATTAAACTTCATACTGAATTACTTCTAAAAATGAAGGTGGAAAAATCAGAAATAGATTTGATGATTGAGCAAGAGCAAAAAAAAGTAGACGAGGCAAGAAAAGATATCGAAGTAATGGAGTGGCCTGATCCAAAAACTGTTACTAAAGGTATTACATCAATACATGATGCTGACACTCATGAAGAACATCTGGAACGAATAAAAAATTCAAAGGTGGCATCTCAATCAAATTCAATTCAAAATGGAGAAATTAAACTTAAATTTAGTAATGAAGCAGCAAGTTGGACTTATGCAAGAGCAATCCAACAAGGCCTTGTTAAAATTGCTGATATTTATGGAGATAAAGCATTATTTATGGGAGAAGATATGGAAATTGCAGGTGCATTTGGTATGAATATTCCACTCAAAAATAAAGGTCATGAAAATAAATTACTAGATATGCCATTATCTGAAGCAATTATTATTCATTCAGCAACAGGGGCAGCATTAGGAGGTTTGAGGCCTATTGCAGAAATTCAATTTGGAGGTTTTGCAGCTTTAGGATTTAATGCCTTGATCAATAATGCAGCAATGCTAAGATGGAGATGGGGTGCTAATGTCCCATTAACTGTTAGAATTCCACTTGGAGGAAAAACACGCAGTGGACCTTTCCATGCAAATATGATTGAATCTTGGTTTGCAAATGATCCCGGATTAATTGTTGTTGCACCATCTAACCCACAAGATGCTTATGATTTACTAATAGAGGCAGCAAAAATGGATGATCCTGTAGTGTTTTTAGAACATATTGGCCTTTATGGATTAAGAGGTGGGAAAACAGGGTGGGGAGACTCAATAAATCAAATTGTAGATACTACCGAAATAGAAAAACATCTAAAATCACCGAATACATACAAAATAGGTAAAGCATCAATAATCAGAGGTGGAGATGATATTACATTAATTACATGGGGTTCAATGGTACATGTAGCATTAAAAGCAGCAGAAGCCGTAGCAAAAAATAATATTCAAGTTGAAGTTATTGATTTAAGAACACTAATTCCTTTTGATGCTAAAACATTAATAGAATCTGTATCAAAAACTGGACGGTTAATCACTTTACAAGAATCACAATGGAGTGGAGGTTTAGGACATACAATTCAATCACGGATTTTAGAAGAATGTTTCTGGGTTTTGGAAACTACGCCCCTAGTTCTTGGTGCATTAGATACACCTGTTCCTTTTTCACCACCTCTAGAAGATCATACATTAGTTACAGAAGAATATGTAATCGATGCAATTAATTCTGTCATGNAAATTTAATTTTCATCCAACAAATGAACTCTAGCAATTTTATATTTTAACAAAATAATATAGCAGAAGAGACTCGAGACTTATATGCCTGATACTCAGGATACTGAAATTATTCAGTCTGAAAGAGCAGGCGTGGCACAATTACTCGCATTGAGGGCCCCATCAGATAATTCATTGATTATGATTGCAGGTCTTTTCATTCTAATGCTAATTATACAAAGTTTCAAAGATTCGATTGGTGAATTAACTATTATTTTGACAATGTTGATTATTTCGACAGCATTGCTAATTTTATCTGCTGATTTCTTTGTAGTTGGTGCAAAATGTATAGCAAGACAATTTGGCATTGCAGAAGTAATAATTGGATTGACAATTGTTTCAATTGGGACTTCATTACCAGAGATTATGGTAACAGGTACGGCTGCAATGAAAGCCAATTCAGCAACTGCAACAGTACAAGATTTAGACACTCTTTCAGATTTAGCAATAGGTAACATCTATGGTTCTGTACTAGTTCAAATCACAATGATTTTAGGAATTGTTGTACTCTATAAGCCACTAGATGTACGTCCTTCTTGGCTTGGAAGAGATGGATTATTAATGGTATTTTCAGTGTTATTATTTACATTATTACTTTTGACGGGAGAGGGTTTAAGTCGTATAGAAGGGGCATTTTTATCTCTCTTTTACATTTGTTATCTCTTGTATTTAATATTGAATAGAAATAAAATCAGAGCAGAAGAAGGAGAATTAGTTGATAATATAAGAGGTGGGTTATCATGGTCAAAAACTGCTGCTTCAATTATGATAATTGTTGGCCTTTCAATGGCCATTTATGCTTCAAATAATTTAATTAATTCAGTTCTTAATTTAGGTAGTTCACTAAATCTAGATGAAGGAAAAATGGGGGCAATCATGGGCACTTCAGTTTCCGCCGTTGGAACTTCACTACCTGAATTAACTGTTGCTTTATTATGTGCTAGAAAATCTCAAGGCGTAGCAATTGGGGCTTTAATCGGTTCAAACATAACGGATCCCTTACTTTCTGTTGGTATTGCTGCAATGATTCATCCATTAGCTATCTCTTCTGGTGCATTAATGGTAACTAAAGCAATTATTATGCCAATGACAATATTAGGAGTAATCACATGTACTTTACTTATGTGGACTGATTTTAAATTTAATAGAACAGAAGGTATAATGATGATTATTTATTATCTGATTTTCTTAACCGCCCTAATCTTAGATCAATTTGGAAATTTACCATTTTAAATTTATTCTAATGAATTTAATAATTCACGGGCAATTATCATATTTTGAATTTGGCTAGTTCCTTCGAATATTTGAACTACTTTAGCACCCCTCATTCTTCTAGCAACAGGATATTCTTCAGAATAACCATATCCTCCAAAAACTTGTACTGCATCTGTAGTTACTTCCATAGCCATATCTGCTGCAAATCTCTTCGCATGTGATGCTTCAATAGTATTTCTTTCTCCAGAATCAACCTTTTTTGCCGCCCTCCAAGTTAATAATCTAGCAGCATCAATCTTTGTGGCCATTTCTGCAAGCATAAATGATATTGCTTGGTGTTTAATCAATGGTTTTCCAAATGTGGACCTCTCAGAAGCATATCTTAACGCCTCTTCCATCGCCCCTCTGGCATTACCTACTGCGTGTGATGAAATAATTGGCCTTGACAAGTCAAAAGCCTTCATTGCATTAATCCAACCATTGTTTTCTTCCCCACCTATTAAATTTTCAACGGGAACATGGACATCATTAAAAATTACTGAACGGGTATCTGAACATCTTTGACCCATATTATTTTCTTTTTTACCAAATGTAATTCCCGGAGTGTTTGCGTCTACAATAAATCCACTCATTCCTTTATATCCTGCCATTTTATTTGTATAGGCTAAAACAAAAAACCAATCTGCATAACCAGCACCAGTAATCCACATCTTTTCCCCATTCAAGACATAATAATCTCCATCTAAAACTGCTGTTGTTTGAATCCCTTGAACATCACTACCTGCTGATGGTTCTGTGACACAGTATGAAGCCAAACATCCTTCTGATGCTTTAGTAAGATACTTTGCTTTCTGTTCCTCAGTACCTCCTGTTATTATTGGATATGATGCTAACAATGTGCTTCCGGCAGCAGTTGCAAATCCAGGATCACCCCAACCAAATTCTTCACTAATTAGTGATTCTTCGAAAGTTCCTAAACCACCGCCACCATATTCTTCTGGGATTTTAATTGTAATTAATCCTAAGTCAATTGCCTTTGAAATTGCTTCCTTCGGAAATTCTCCTTTTTCATCCCATTTTTCAGCATTTGGCTTAATTTCTGTAAGTGCAAATTCTCTCGCTAATTCTTGTAACATCAATTGTTCTTCACTAAGAACGAAATCAACCATGTACCCCCCAAGAAGGCAATACACAAAAAACCCCCCCAAAAAGAACTTTCAGTTTCTACTTTGTGGGATGTAATATGAACCTCGCCAAAAACGCGTTTGCAATTATTCTAGCTGCGGGGAAAAGTGAACGTTTGGGAAAACCTAAGGCACTACTAGATTGTGGTGATAAAACATTAATTCAATTTATTGTTGACCGATTAGAAAGTCTAAATTTAGGCGTTATAGTTATTACTAACTCTGATCTTAAAAAATCAATTACCACATCTCTTGAATTAAATAAAGCCATGATTATTGTTCCTGAAAATACAAAACATAGAACTGGCAATCTAATTGCGGGGCTAAATGCAATAAAAAACCCTGAAAAAATATTGGTTGTACCCATAGATAGGCCTGGTTGGAGTTTAGATACCATAAAACTTCTACTAAAAATGAATGAAACGTGTTGTCCAGAATTCCAAGGTAAAGGAGGGCACCCGTTACTTATTTGCAAAGAAGATCTGGGAAAGTTATCAAAAGCCCCGATTGAAACTCCATTAAACACTATTTTTGTGACAAAAAAAATTAGTGTAATGGATTCATTCCTACACCTAAATATTGATACTCCTGAAGATATAAATTCATTAAATAAATTCATTAATAATATTTAGTAAAAAAGTAGATGGGTCTTTCAATAAAGAGTAATACGGCCAACTATGTGCCCACGTGTTCTCAAATGGACTAGTTCAAAATTACTAGAAGGGCATAAAGTAGCGATGGCTACAGTAATTAGTGCTACTGGTTCAGTTCCAGGAAAACCAGGGGCTAGAATTGCAATTACAGATACTGGTGAAACATTCGGAACTGTAGGTGGTGCTGGTTTAGAATTCAAAGTTCTCAAAAAATTAACTGAATTGATTCAAGATGAAGAGGCGGGGGGACTTGTTGAAGTATTTGCATTAAACAAAAGTGCAACGGGGTTTGAAGTTGTTGCATTAGATAGTTTATGTGGTGGAAAAGTCACAATTTCAATGGAAGTTGTTTCTCCTATGCCACATATTTTGCTTTTTGGAGGAGGTCACGTTGCACAAGCAATTGTTTCTATTATCGAACAAATTGGGTGGAATTATTCAATTCATGATACTAGAAAAGAATATTCAAACACAAATTTATTTCCTTCAGCAATAGAACTTCATTCAAATAAAGTTAGTGAGTTTTTAGATAATGAAAATAAAAAAACATTACAGAGATTTAGTGATATATTACTACTTGGACATGATTGGAAAGAGGATGAAGAAAGATTAATTGGGTTACTTAAAATCCTAGGGAATCTACTTGGTTCAAGACCTAAAGTTGGTGTTATTGGTAGTAAAGCAAAATGGAATTCCTTTGAAAAAATTGCAAAACAAAATGATATTAATCAAGAATTATTAGATTATGTGATTTGCCCAATTGGAATAAATATTGGCGCTCAAAGCCCTGAAGAAATTGCAATAGCAGTATGTGCTCAAATAATTTCACAAATCAAAAAACAAGATGCTAATGAACCAAATTGGAGAACTCATTCTAACTCTTGAGTTATTTGTAAAATTTGATACAGTACTTGATTCTGATTATTTTCTAAAATTGTTCTTTTTAGGTTCATATTATTTTCTTGAGAAAAACGTTGTAACAAAGCACCTTCAAGAATTCCATCATCTAATTCCCAAATTGGAAACTTGTTATCATTATCATTGGTTTTGTCTAAATCAACAATTATTTTGAAAGTAGGATTGATTTCATAATTCAATTCACCTAATCCTGCAAATTCCCACCAATCCATTACTTCTGTTATAAATTCAAAATCGTTGTCAATTCCATTTAATGAAAAAGATAACTCTTCTCCAATTCTATTCCCTATTTGCCTAAACATTAAATTCAAATCTATTCCGAGTAATCTTAAATTTGAAACCGAACTTTCGGATAATTTTTTTCTTGTTTCAGATATCGTATTTCCAACTTCTTCTAAATTGTCAATATTAAAGGGGGTATCAAAATTCGGTAATTCTTCAAGATTTAAAGCCGAAGAAATTTGTTGTAAAAAAGAACCTTCTCCAATTACTAATTTTAATGGATCCGCAATAAATTCTTCAGTATAACGTTTGATTGCGATTTCAAACTTTATTGATTCATCCCACAAAGTTTCTATCAAATCCAGTTGACTAGTAGCAAAATGTTTCGACTCTACAAATAATGCTGCATCATTTCTACCTTTGCCCACGGGATTAGATTCCACATCTAAAAATTGTAAAACGTTTTCTTGATCTTGAAGACATAATTGGGAATTTAAATTTTCAGAATGCCTCAATGAAATGGATTCATCTAATTCATTATAAAATTTTAAAGTTCTTTTGTCTAAACATGCTACAACTTCACATACTATTCCCTTTTTTGATGCTAAATTCAAAGCATCAATTGCACTAGATTTAGTTAGATGTAAGATTCCAAATCTACCTAGTGAAAGGAAGATTTTTTCTTGGGCTGATTCAATCATAAATTCTATTTTTGAGAATATGTGATTTCTACCTTTAATAACACCAAATTTAGGGCTTAAGGAATTATTATTAGATTCTGAAGACAGTATTTTGGTTTTGGTTTTAGAATCTAATTCATTCAAACCTTTTTTAATCAATTTGATTTGTTGCTCTTTAAGATTCATAAGGTATTTTGCTGCTTCATTTACTGTTTTTGAATTAAATTTCATAGGTCTATCTGCTGTTGCACTAACAATTCCTTTTTCTTGTAATTTAGATAATGTATTGTAAGCATCTAGCCTAGATAATTTTAATTCTTTAGCCAAATAACTTGCTTTTCTATTTTGTTTTTGATTTAATAAACAAATTATTTCTGCTTCTTTTTTTTCAAGACCTGCAATAATTAGCAACTCTTCCCATTCCATAAAAATCACCCATTAATTTCATTTAATATTGATAAAATTTTAGCAACATGTTTTCTAGGACGAAATAACCAATCATAAACATGTACTATTTCCCCATCAGGATTGATTAAAAAACTAGATTTACCGGGAAATTTACCTAAATAATTAGGTACATCGTAAAGATTCCTAACTAAATTGTCATTATCTGAAAGTAATGGAAAAGGTAAATCTAATAATTCTTTAAATTCCTTATGTGTTTGTATTGAATCATTACTTATTCCAATAACCTCACAATTTACTGATTTAAAAACTTCATACTGTTCTTTAAAGGACAAACAGCCTCTTTTACAAACCGGAGATCCATCTTTAGAATAAAAGAATAAAATTACCCATTTACCTTTGTAATCAGATAAACTGATTTCAGATGAATCATGAGAAAAAAGTGTAAATTCCGGGGCGATTTTTTTTGAAATTACCAAAGCTAACACTATTCCTATTTTTTCGTCTAATGTTAAAGTAATAAATTTGTTGTTTTATTGATTAATAATTCTCTAATTAACTTCTATGTTTAGATACCGACAATAACATAAGTCAAACCACTCCTTAGGCCTTCATGAAGCCGTTCTTAGAGCACCTAAACATCACATCCACAGACGTGGATGAAACCATCCGTTTTCTTCTAACTGCAATGCCAGAATTCAAAATTCGAGGAGAAGGTGGAGGGGAAAAAGCACAGCGTTGGGTCCATGTAGGCACAGATGAGTCTTATCTTTGTATAGAAGACCGTGGCGCCACCAAGAAGGGACCTCACAAGCCTTACGTCCACCCGGGAATGAACCATATGGGGTTCGTTGTCAGTGATGCTAAAGCATTAGCTAAGCGCATGAAAAATGCTGGATACAAGCAGGGTGCAACTTACATTGATCATCCACACAGACACCGTTACTACTTCTTAGACCATGATGAGAATGAATATGAATTCATCCAATACTTCAGTGAAAAACCAAAGGAAAGGAACGAATACTAATTATGTGAAACAATTCCGATTTTTTCTTACATGAGTTGTTTTTACAGGTGTCATGTTCGAGCGATTACAAGCCCCCTCTCGATCTCCTTTTGAGCTTTATCAAATACTGAATTGTTTGGAAAAAACTCCAGAAATAAATGTTGATTCTGAACTATTTCTTCCTAAAGGAAAAGGGCCATTTGGATGTGTGATTGCACTTCATGGAAGCAAAGGTTGGGCATCCCATCACCAGGACCACATAAATGGTTGGATAGATGCTGGGCTAGCGGTTTGTAAGGTGAATTCATTTGCCTCAAGATCAATTGATTCCACAGTTGATGATCAACTCACTGTAACCCATGCAATGATGCTAGTTGATGCTTTTAGAACTCGTTCTATTTTAGAAAAGGATTCTAGAATTGGAAAAATTGGAATTGCTGGATGGAGTCTTGGTGGAACTGTAGCACTATATTCTGCATGGTCTCCAATCATTGATGTTTTAGGATCTCCATTTGATGTCCATCTAGCATTCTATCCTGCAGCTCATATCCGCCCAGACATACAAGAATGGTCAAACTCACCCATTTTAGTTCTTCATGGAGATGCGGATGATTGGACACCTCTTCACCTAGTTGAAGGATTAATGCCTCAATTACCAAATGCTAACTTGCACGTATATCTCGGTGCACATCATTCTTTCGACTGTGAGAGTGAATTTACACTGCTTCCCAAAGCCGTTCGATTAAGGAAGCGAACTGCTAGAATTGACAAGAATGGAAACATGTCTGGCAAATTATTCTTGGGCATTAGAGTACCTTTGAATGAACGCTGGCAACGTCGATGGATTATCCGAATCTTAAGAAATAGGGGGGCTCATGTAGAAGGTAGTCCTACAGCTCGTGCTGATTCTCTGATTAGAGCTAGAGAGTTTTTCATGGAGAATATTCTTTAAAAATGATAGGTTCAATAAAATATTGGCAAATTAATGCCTAGAATTTTGTGGATTGTCTTTAGGAAGAATAATTTACCGATTCGGAAAATTAGTACCATGAATCTTGAGGACGCTGCAAATGTAGGAGAAATTCTTGGAGGAGTTGCCATTTTAGTAACTCTAATCTTCGGTTTACGACAAATTATCGAACTAAATAAATCAAAAGAAAGTGAAGCATCAAGAGAACTTGCAAACTTATTATCATCGCCTATTTATCAAACCGGTTTATCGATTTTAATCAATAAATTATCTGATGATTTCACCCTTGAAGATTTAGATAAACTAGACAGAAAGGAAAAGGATGCTACAAATTTCTTGGCCATAAATACTAATTCAATTGGTTTGATGACTTTTGAAAGACAATTATCTTTCAAATCTGTAACTAGATTTATGCAACCAATAAATGGAATGATAGGAAGAAGGTTTCGAACATTAGTTGAAGTTCTGGAAAGAAATGCTAGAAATCAAGGTATACTCACTGAAAAAATGGAGGCTCTAGATTGGGCTATTTGGTTATTAGACAGAATGGATGAACAACCACCTATCGAAGGGCCTGCACATGTATTACATAGAAACTGGAAACCATAACCCACTGGGCTTGTCAACAACTGAGTAATGGTTATTCGGTTCTAGGGGGGTCGTCCGTGTGGTCCGTGGAGTTCGCATCGCTAGCGTTCCAAAGGACGGACGCGAAGACCTAGAGAATACATTCTCTATTCGCTAGGGTCTTCGGATAGACCCTTTCGAATGGTCCGATTTGATTATTCG
>PBHR01000010.1 GCA_002720275.1 Methanobacteriota archaeon | reverse complement strand
CAAATATTCTAATCTATCTACTAACATTTCATGAGTGACTGAAACTTCATATTCACCTGCCCTATGATCGGGATGATCCATCCAATTATCACGCATATCCCAAGTTCTCCATTGGACTAAAACTGGATCACCTTGTAATGCAAAATTTACCTCATCACCAGAATATANGTGTACTTTGTTATCNATACTTTGATTTGTAAGTAAAGTTACATTNAGATCTAAATTAATTCCATAAACTTGATTNGCNGCTTCCATNACNGANGGAAGTGNATTTACATGNCCNTGTCCATANACATTNTTTTGACGNTTTTTAGGTAANNNATCTTCTNNTGGACANGGTTCNTTNGCNANCATNTANNNACACTCTCTATAAGTTGCTGTTTCTTGCATAATATTCCTAACATCAAATGGAGAAATATCAGGGTTTGCTTGATACATTAAAGCCGCTACTCCTGCTGCACCAGGNGTTGCCATACTNGTTCCNGAAAAAGCNACATAACCNTNTCCAGANTTAGCCTCAGGTGCATTAACACTNGANCCTACAAAAGCAACATTNGGTTTNATTCTNCCTTCTTCTGTNGGCCCTTGACTAGAATAAATTGCAATNGGGTTTTCTCCNGGATCTCCTTCATTTTTATCAAGTGCNCCAACNGTAATNACATCCTCAGCAGANCCTGGTGTTCCTATTTGAAAACTTACNGCACTATTTCCTGCAGCAATAAATAATGCNACACCNGCCCGCATCATCTCATTNCCCATTCTGTTNACNGATTCTTCTTCNGAACTNGTCCATTCAATAGCNCCTGGTCCNCCTAAACTCATACTAGCNGCACGAATATTGAANTCATGTTTCTTNTCAACAGTCCATTCCATTCCTCTCATNACTGTAGCAAAAGANCCNGANCCTCCTTCATCTAGAACCTTNACACCAACTANCTGAGCTTGTGGTGCAACTCCAACGTATGCATTATNNGGTGCTCCAGTNCCTGCAGTAATTCCTGCACANTGAGTGCCATGTCCCTGATCATCATAAGGGAATANTTCNGTACCNTTTTCTAAATNNGGNTTATTTACNGGATCATAAAATGCNATNATTTTTGGNTCATTTGTTGAATTATCATCATCTAAATCATCTAAACCNACATGCATCCCATCAATNCCTGTATCAATAATTGAAACTACACTACCTGCTCCAGTATATCCTGTATCTTGCCANACTTGAGTTACNCCATGACTTTCNACAACGTGATCCATAGCAGTAGTTAATCTTCCATCTAATTCNACAAATACAACNCCTGGAAGTTCAACTAAATCATTNACATATTCTAAGGGNATCCTTCCNGCCATTGAATCTATCANATGATAACGAAATTGTGTTTGGAAATGTAACCTCTCCTCTAACATTAATTGATCTGCCTCTGTTGGAGTGTGGTCAAAATCAACNATTACACTAATTGTATTATCNCCATCTAACCAACCTCCNCCGCCNCCTCCTGCTGCTGCGAGTGGNATTGCNTCATGGATTCTGTCTCTATTTTCATCCATATTCGTAGTTTCCCACCAAGGTNTTTCTTGAACNTCTTCAACTACTTGTTCAGTNATTGGAGACATTGCAACAACTACTGGGGGAATTAAAAAAAGTAAAACAAAAATCAANGCAATAGTTCGACTGTAGGACATAAGCAACATGCTATTGGAGANGNNCTATTTTTTAGTTATANCGGANTCCTGTAATCACTAAACAAATAAAAGATAGTTCGAACCAGAGCCAATCAATAAGGGAGTTTAATGTCACTGAAAGAAGTTTTTAATTCTGATTTTAAAATAAATATTTTAANTAAAGANTGGTTAAAAAATNTTTTTGTAAAAAATAGTTTTCAAAGATTAATTTATTCAATAGCAGTAATTTTCCTTTCTTGGAAATTCTTATCNCATGGTTTAANAGCATTAATGATTGAAGAAAGTTTCAAACCTCTTGTTGATGTAATTCTTCCGACTTTATTTGTTCCTTTTGTATTAATTATAGTTGGTGTTATAGATNTTAGTATTGCATCTTTACTTATTGTTCGTAACCAACCGGCTGTGTTAACATATGCTGCATTATATCCATTAATTCCAATGACNTTGAAATTTTTAGTTACTGGNGAATTGAGCATATTTAGTAAATTTTTAATGATAATTTTTGCTTCTTTAGCTTTCCTTACAGTCCCAGTTGAAAGGAAAATCTTAGATTCTAAATTTGAGAATAGGCCATATTCAACACAAACTTTGATTGGTGCTATTGCAATAGCAATCNTAATGATTATTGCATCTACTTTTGTAATTTATTTTCTTCAAAATACCGNAGAAAATTACTCNGAAGTGGATTCAAATAATGAAAATGAGAATTGGAGACCTTTTAGTGTTGTTGCTCCAATTGANACTGGAATTAATGTATATCATGATCATTTTAGAACAAATGANACCTATCCCCAAGAAATATTNGANGGTTTAGGNGTAAATAAATGGTGTAATTTNACNTTTGAAGGAAGTTANTCTGAACGNGTNGAAGCAGATATGGATACTTGCTGGAATAATNTAACNACTTCNGANATNGTNTATTTNCCAGGAACAAAAATNATTGGTACNTCTCCCGATGGAGAAACNGANATTCATATTTTNGATGACCCNAATGATGGTCATGGAACNGCTGTAACTGGNGCAGTAATNGATGCAAATCCAGATGCTATAATTTTCTTTGTTGAAGGATTCAGNGATAATGCNGTNTTAGCAGCAGCAAATCAACCATTAGTAGANATAATTACAACATCATTTGGACCAATTGGTTCTGTCCCTGTTCCTGGAATTGAAGACGCNACAAANGTAGCNGTTGTTGGNAAGAAAAAAATCCANACNGGAGCTGCNGACAATACACCTAGCCCTGCNGTTCAAGATAGTACTGCTGGNCCTCCTTGGAGNATTGGAATCTCNGGATATGCTGAAGAAGGAGATGACCAAAAAGAAACCATGAGTGGTTCATANCCAGATGTNGCAGCAGATTGGACTCAAGTTCTTCCAAATCATGATGATATAGATGGTTATCACGAAACATCTGGAACTAGTTTTGCAACACCNNGAACTGCAGGATTATTGTCTAAAATTATTCAAACACTNAGAAGTGANTTTAATGATTATTCTGGAGGNGCNGATCCNGAAACAAGNNGNGGTTTNCTTGTTAACGGTACAATTGGAGAAAATCAAACTTTTGANTTNACTAATGATNATATNAGAGACGCATTGAACCTATCNGGNTGGTATCCTAGTTTTTCAACATGGGACCCCACTTCNGGAACNACTCCNATGTCTCCAATNNTGCCTTGTACACAAGTNGGTTGGGGNGTAGTAAATGAAAGCAATGTAATCCCTATGATTGAGCANCTAAACGAAACAAANCCAATGCCAAATAGACCTTCTGATGTAGTTGCCTGTATGAATACCAATCAACAAATTAGAGAAGCCTATTGGGGCTAATATTGGGCCATTCAGTGGTAAGGCTCAAGTGTTTACACGATTTGGTATGNATGTNTGCAATGTCTAATGGCCCTCATGTACCNATGATTCCTACTGGNGAAAAATCTAGTTGGAANGCTAAAATAAATGATAGNNTATTTGAAAATATCAATATTGATTCAAATNCAATTTTATTNGATGTTTTNAGNGATTCTNCNGGNATGTTNGGCGTAAAAAGAGGTTGCGATTTAGGAACTTGTGGATGTTGTGCTGTTTTGATTGATGGTGTTCCAAAATTATCTTGCNTAACCTTAGCTGCNGAAACTAANGGCAAAGAAATTACNACNGTNGAAGGNCTTGCTGATGGCCCNCATTTACATCCAATTCAGAAAACATTTGCTGAATGTGGNGGAAGCCANTGTGGATTTTGTACNCCNGGTTTNCTTGTAGTTATTTCAGCATTNTTAAATGAAAATAATAATCCNAATAATCAAGANATTAAAGATGCAATAGAAGGNAANTTGTGCCGTTGTACNGGTTATCAACAAATAATTGATTCTGTACATGCTGCTGCTGAAATATTTAATTCNGGCAATGATGTTGAAGANAATACNAAAGCAAAAGTCGACCCACACCCNGGAATTGACCGTACTCANGAGTGAGGANAAAAATATGTCAAAAGANATCAAAGGTTATCGCCAACAACCTGGAAAACTTCCATTTTCCAAACCAGGTAGTGGCGGAAGCGAACCTTTCAGCAAATTAAGAGATCTGAATATGATTCCAGAAAGTGAAGGTGGAAAAAAACCACAACCTAAAGGAAAAAATAGACATGATCACTTACTTACTGGTAGTTCTGTTGGAAGGAGAACTCCTCTAGTTGATTCACATTGGAAAGTTACAGGTCAGGCCAAATATGGTGATGACATTAGACTTCCAAATGAATTAATTGGCAGAATTTTACGTTCTCCTCATCACTATGCTAAAATAAAAAATATAGATACTAGTGAAGCAGAAGATATTCCTGGCGTATTAGCAATAGAAACTGGGCAACAACATACTGATTTGTTTGGAGTTTTACCCGTAACTAAAGATGAACACGCAATGGCTGTTGATAAAGTAAGACACGTAGGTGATTTAGTAGCATGTGTGGCTGCAGAAGATGAAGCAACAGCATTGGAAGCACTTAGAAAAATCAAAGTTGATTATGAAATTTTAAAACCGACTCATGATATGAAAAAAAGTTTAGAAAATGTGGATGAACCAATTCATAATAGAGGTAAATACCACATAGGAAAAAGTAATGTTCAAAAAAGAGTTTTTCAAGAATTTGGAAACTTCAATGATATGAAAAACCCTCATGCATCATCAAAGGCAAAATGGAAGTTTGCCGGAGTAAATCATGGATTTACAGAGCCTCATGCAGTAGTGGCAAATTGGGAACCTTCTGGAAGGTTAACACTCTATACTCCTCAACAAGTTCCTCATTATGTTCATCGTTCATTAGCCGATGTTTTGAAAATACCAATGCATCAAATTAACGTCCATAGAACATTTGTTGGAGGGGGCTTTGGAGGAAAATCTGATCCATTTCCACATGAAATGTGTGCTGCAATCTTAGCAAGAAAAACNGGAAGACCTGTAAGGATTACATTTGATAGAGATGAAGTCTTTTACACAAATAGAGGAAGGCATCCATCTCACATAGAAATGAACTTGCATGTTGACACTGAAGGTAGAATTTGCGGAATTGAAACTGATGCTTTAATTGATGGTGGTGCTTTTGCATCATTTGGTCATGTAACNACATATTACAATGGAGTACTACATACAGCGCCATATGAAATCGGTTCATTTCATTATACTGGTGCACGNGTTTGGACAAATAAACCAGCATCTGGTGCTATGAGNGGGCATGGTGCTGTTAACAGNAGGTGTGCNGTTGAATTAGGAATNGACGATCTTTGCAACCAACTACAAGTAGANCCTATCACATTTAGATTNGCAAATTTATTACCNCCNCATTCATCAACNATTACTGGTTTCAGAATAACTAGTATAGGCATGAGAGAATGCCTTGAAAGAGTTAAAGAANCTTGTGATTGGGAACAAAAATTCAGAAAATTNCCCCTTGGTCATGGAATTGGGGTGGGTTGTGGTTTCTTCATTTCTGGAAGTGGNTTACCTATCCATTGGGATCCAAANAAATTTCCACATGCAACTGTNCATCTNAAAATTGACATGGATGGAGGNGTTACNATTCACACTGGTGCTGCAGATATTGGACANGGTAGTGACACNGTTGTTGCTCAAAGTGTTTCTGAAGTTTTAGGNCTTCCAATAGAAATGATTAGAGTTAAATCTAGAGATTCTGACACATCTCCTGTTGATTTGGGTTCATATAGTTCTAGAGTTACTTTCATGAATGCCAATGCTGCNATCTCTGCNGCAATTGAGATTAGAAAAGAATTGTTNAAAGCAACTGCTGAAATTTGTAATGTTANTGAAGAATCNTTAGTTNTNGGAGATAGAAGAATTTANCAAAAGAAAGANCCTGCTGTTGGAGTTTCATATTTGGAAGCATTACATAAAGCTCAAGAAGAANGNGGTGCTTTNGTTAGTTCTGGTGCTTACAGAACACCTCCAATGGGTGGTGTTCACAAGGGAGCAGCAGCGGGTTTAGCACCNGCNTATTCTTTTTCTGCTTANGCTGCTGAAGTNAAGGTTGATCCTGAAACNGGTTTTACNGAAGTCATTAAAGTATGGGCAGCACATGATTGCGGNCGTGCTTTAAATCCATTATCTGTAGAAGGNCAAATAATTGGNTCTTGTCATATGGGNTTNGGTCAAGTACTTAGTGAAGAAATGAAATATGCAAGAACTGGTGGATTACTAAANCCAAATTTACTTGATTANAAAATNCCAACAGTNCATGAAATGCCAGAAGTTGTTCCAATTATTGTTGAAAGTAATGACCCAGAAGGTCCTTTCGGAGCAAAAGAAGCAGGAGAAGGGCCACTACTACCTATTTTACCTGCTGTTTGCAATGCTGTTTATGATGCAATTGGAATTAGAACAAANGAATTACCAATTACTCCTGATAAATTGTATAAACAAATTGAAAAGAAAGTAAGAAAATTAAATTTNGATTCTCCNCTTGATTTACCTAATCCTGAATTAATACATAGTGAATTGCAAAATTCTCTCGAAAAAAGAGCACAAGCACATAAAGAAAGAGACCTCGAAAGAAAATTAAATTCTGAACGTGAACCTTACTACAACGGCACAATNTTTGGAAAAATTCAGACNATACCTCCTGAAGAACAAGATGATGACTGGACTCTATCAGTAACNCCTTCGGAAGAATATCTTGCTAACCCNNGACTTGCTGGAAGTGCGTGGAAACATCAAGAAGTTAGACACATGAATGGGNGTGNNAATTGATGAAAACACCNCCGTTTAATTTATTTCAACCAAAATCTATTGANGAAGCNGTTTCACTTTCTGCTAAATTTGTCGAAAANAATGAAAAATTTGATTGGATTGCNGGTGGAACAGATTTANTACCAAATTACAAATGGCACTTAAACACTAAACCAAATGTTATTTCTTTAGCATCTATTGAAGAGTTATANCACCTAAATTCAACACATATTGGAGCCATGGTNAGGTTACATGATCTTGCTAATTCAAAAGAANCTCATCNAATNATTANGAAAGCAGCATCTAGTATAGCATCTGTTTTAATTCGNCANTCTGGAACTGTTGGCGGAAATATTGCACTTGACACTAGATGCTTTTGGTTTAANCAAGCAGAGGAGTGGAGNAGAAGCATTGAATGGTGCCATAAATGTGATTGCGATACTTCTGCAGATTGNAGAGTAATTCCAAATCAAAATGAATTGTGTGTNGCAACATATCAAGCNGATTTAGCGCCNTCTCTATTAGTTCTAAATGCAAAAATTCATTTGTGCGGGCCTGAAGGTTCNAGAAATATGTTATTATCAGAATTNTTTGAATTAGATGGTATCAAAAGAAATATCCTGAAANCNGGTGAAATCATAACACANATCACCCTTGATGATGATNTAAATTCTTGGTCTGGAGATTANCAAAAATTAAGTTTAAGAAAAAGTTGGGATTTNCCAGAAGCNGGAGTAGCAGTTGCTTGGAAAAATGATNATGAATTAAAATTGCGTATTGCAACAACTGCTCTTGAATCAATNCCAAGNTTACANGAAGANATTACTAATGAAGCATTNTTAAATNNNTNCNGTATNAATGAAATTGCATCAAAGCTTAGAAAAGATGTGAAGCCTGTNAATAATACTGCATTTCCACCAAACTATAGGAAAAAGATGGTCGAAGTCTTATGTAAGAAAGCATTGCACGGGCTAAAAGGGGTGTTGTCATGAGGTTAATTTCACTAATTTGTGTATTTTTCTTAATCATACCAATTTTCTCAATNCNAACNGTTTCGGCTCANCCAGACATAGAAGTTGGTGATTGGGACATTGGATTCAANGANGGNGAAAACATCACTAAAAANCTAGATGAAGATGGTGANGTTTCAGTTGAATTCTGGGTNCGAAATGATTATCCATTAGCAATTGAANTNTCTTTTAATTTNGATTCNGCNTTTGGTGCAGAAACAAATGAAATTGANTCAACNTCANTTAGTGCNGGNGGAAATGATAGTTTTGTCTTAGAATTTAGTTCNGTAGATGTNTTAAAATTCCGTGCTGAAAAGCGNGANTCNTTCTCAATTACTGTAAGNATAGATAGTTATGNNGGNNTTCCATCNCNAGGNGATGAAAAAAGTATTTCCGGAGAACTNACCATCCCTAGNATNAGAGGATTCGAAATNNATATTGCCGAACTAGGNGGNGCTATGAATGCAGGTACTGANTTGAATATTGATGTTGANATAAGAAACNTNGGNAATGANATTGATTTAACANCNGAAGCNATGTTTGAATCAAAANCATGNCCNCAATTAGACATACCNAATATTGATGCATTANATGANATNTCANTCGATGCTCCACTTGAAGGNCAAAGNGGAATGAAAACNATTCAAATTACAATTTCTACNCCANTATCACATCCNTCAAAAANTTGTGATCTNGAAATTGAATTNAATTCNNTAGGTNCAATAAACGATGNTGAAAACATNTCTCCNGCAGAAGATAAAATTACTTTNGAAGTAAGAAAAACAAATTCAAATGATGGNAANGAAGNAGATAAAGATTCTNATTCNAATTCAAATCAAGNNAGTGAAGAAATCGTATCTAGNAATTTTNCACCAAGTCCTTCATTTCTACTTACNATTTTAACTNTTTTATGCGCTACAGTGNTAATAAAGCGGAAATAAATCANGATTTNNNAATAAATAAATAANTNTTTTCTGTAAACNNNCTAAGGNAACNTATTTGAAACCTAAATGTGTGGGCCGTACGTTAATCGGATTNAAAAGGTGAAAAAATGAGTGGNGANGAAAAGAAAATTAAANTAGAATCNGCTCTTTTTGCTGGNTTTATTGTGACGCTNTTTTTNTCATTTATTCTAATTTCAGTNTTTTCNTCNGGNAAAGATACATTGTATAGTGCTTANGTTGANGATGANTCAAAAAATTTACAATGGAGGCAATTAAATTTAATGGCTTCTGATTTAGGTGAATCAACTCCTAGATATTTNGATTTAGGATATAATGTTGCAAATACNATGTCTACNCCAATGCTTGTTAATGATTGGAAAGAACCACATAGAACNATGTTNCTAATTGTNGCNCCNGANAANCCNATTACAATNACTGAAGCAGATGCTGTTTATGATTTTGTAACAAAAAAAGGAGGTAAAGTAATAGTTGCCTCTAATAACACTAATGCTCAAGTTGTTGCAGATAAGTTTGGAGTACAATACAAAGATGCCTTTGGAGGAGTACTAGACGGAGAAAATTACTATTCAGTAAAAAATCTATCAAATGGAGAAATTAGTGACAATAAAGATCAACAAAACATATGGGCTTTAGCAAGTGTACAAAAAGAGGTTCAAGAAAAAAATAAAGGTTGCACTGCGGAACAATCAGCACAATATGAAGATGGCATCAATACTTGTGTAATGCCTGTAATGTTTGATATGCCAACTGCAATTCAAGTCCTTACTTCTGGCGAAGGTGAAAGCGATGATCAAACTTCAAAAAATTACGTCGAACGAAATGTGCACATTTTAGCCTCTGCATCTCCTTCTGCATTCTTAGATAATGCTGGAGACAGAAACATTGACAATGCTGCAAATGAAATTTTGGGTCAAGAACAAACAGGATTAATCATCAGAATTGATTATCCAAATCAGGAAGTTATTGATATGCCAGAATTAGGAACTTATGATGAAATTGATGTAACTGGTTCAATAGTATTTGTTGCTGGACAAAGTGCGTTTGCTAACTATCTTTGGGACTCTGAAGAAGCCAAATTAACAGGTAGAGAATCATTCTGTTTACATCTAGGTTCAGATTCTAGACCTTGTTGGACATCTCAAATAATGAGTGGGCCTGGTGAATGGCAAGGAAATAGTGCTTATTTTGAAACATTAATTTTTGACATGATGGAGTTTGACAATCAAGAATTATCAAATGTAATTACATCNCACCCNGACCAATTTAACATCGTCTTTGATGAAAGTAGACATTCNTCTAGTCCTCTTGTAGAACCATTTTCAGAAACTGTTAGCACAATTGTTTTACTCACATCNGANGTGTGGTTGAAATGGTTAATCTTGCTAAATATGATTGCGTTATTAGCAATTTCAGTAATGGTTGTCCCNGATAANGAAAATTGGAGACATGTTTTTGATTTAACNAGATTTAGAGAACGGCCGAAAAAAGTTTTACCAGAAGAGCATCAACAAAGAATTAAGGAAGCNCTAATGAGTAAAGTAAGGTTATTTCATGATCTAACTCGTGATGAAATGNCNATGAAAACACCNGCCGAAGTTCAAAGTATGATTAAAGANCCTAGACTTGTAGAATTAGCATTTTCTAGGAATCGCACTTATACCCCTGACGAACTCCGCGAACTAATGCGAACCATCCGTCGATGGGGTAAATGAAAAAAAAGGAGGAAAAAAAAATGCAACAAACACCACCAGCACCAGGAATACCNGCACCGGGAATGCCCGCACCNCCAATGCCNGCACCGCCAATGCCAGCTGCACCAGCAGCACCAGTGGCNCCTGCACCAGCAATGCCAGCTGCACCAGCAGCNCCAGTGGCGCCTGCGCAACCAAAACACCAAAGTACACCCGAAGTAAGAGAACGATTGAAAGCAGTNGGAGCNATTTCACAAGCACTTTCTGCAGAAGTACAAAAAGTGATTATAGGTAAATCACATGTTATTGATAATGTAATGATAAACATTCTTTCTAACGGAAATTTACTTTTCGAAGATTATCCCGGATTGGCTAAAACACTGATGACAAATACTTTTGCTGATGCATTGGGTTGTGACTTTAAGCGTGTACAATTTACACCGGATTTACTTCCTGCAGATATTACAGGAACAAATATCTATGATGCAAAAAAGGGTGAGTTTACATTTAAACCGGGACCTATTTTTTGTAATCTATTATTAGCTGATGAAATTAACCGTGCTCCGCCAAAAACTCAAGCTGCTCTATTAGAAGCAATGCAAGAAAAACAAGTTACTATCGGTACAGTTACGCACAAATTACCAGCACCATTTATTGTAATGGCTACACAAAATCCTGTAGAACAAGAAGGAACTTATCCACTACCTGAAGCTCAACTTGACCGTTTCATGTTCAANATGAGTGTNGGATATCCAGANCGTGCTGATGANGATGAAATCTTANCAAGACGTATCACACGTAAGAANGATGCNGTAGATGTAGAAACNATTACAGATCCTCAAAGAGTAATTGCAATGCAACAAGCNTGTGAAGATGTATATCTTGATCCNGCNCTAAGAATGTATATGGTTGAACTTGTTTCAAGAACTCGTGAAGANCCTAGAGTNTTAGTAGGTTCATCTCCTCGNGGTTCTCAAGCATTACTGAAAACNGCACGTGCTGCTGCTGCAATGNGNGGAAGAGANTTCGTAACTCCTGANGANATNAAAGCNGTAGCAACTCTTGCAATTTCACACAGAATTATTCTAAAACCAGAACACCAAATTAAAGGTCTTGANCCAAGTGAAGTAGTTCAAACAATTCTAAGAGAAGTACCAGTTCCTACTGTTTGAACCCTTAGATAGTATGGGGTATTAGTAATGGCATGGAGTCGCAAATCAGCAATGTTTGCGAGTCTAGCACTTGCAATGTACTTGTTAGGATTAACTTTAAGNAATCANCAATTAGTTTCTGTCGCAGTAGTNATATTTGTTTTTTTAACATATGCTGCACTATTTAGTGGNCATGCNGATGTTGCNGCTAGTGGGAAGNGNAATAATGANTGGGATGGTGAAGAAGGTATNGCTTTTTCAAATATTTTNGCAATGAGAAAGTTATCNTCTGCNAGATTATTTGAAGATGGNGAAGTNAAAGTAACATTNAGGGTNCAAAATCAAAGTGCATTATCTAAAATTGTAGAAGTAAGAGATAGNGTTCCAGAAGTTATGAGAATNAAAGAAGGTGCTAATTANATAATTATGGAATTAGGNCCNAGAAGAGAGACTTTTATTGAATATACNATCGAGACACCTCTTCGNGGATTCTATACNATNGGNCCNGTTTCNATTAGAATGCAAGATACATTNGGTATGTTTCATAAGGAGAAAGAAGTTCAAATTTATGANGATTTTCTAGTNTTTCCAAAAATGGAAGACCTAAAAGATACTTTTGTAAAAAGTAAAGTTCCAAAAATATTTACTGGTGCAGTAAATATTAGACAACCNGGNCCTGGTTCTGAATTNTATTCNCTNNGAGAGTATTTCCAAGGTGATGAATTTAGNTCAATTAATTGGAAAGCATATGCNAGATCTGGAAAATTAATGATNAATGAAAGAGAAAGGGATGCTGTAAGTGANATNATTTTGATTGTTGATAGTCGATCNGTAGCAGAAACAGGGCCTGTAAGTAGAAATGCTCTAGTTTATTCTACTAGGGCAGCAGCAAGTTTAGCCAAATATTTCTTAGCAAGACGTGATTCTGTTGGTTTGGTAGTTTATGGAAATGAAATTGTGAGTGTAGATAGAGACACCGGTAAAAAACAGCTTTACGTAATTTTAACAAAATTAGCTGGTGCAATGGCAAAAGGAGAAGTTCCATTGCAAGTTGTAGTAAATAGNATATTGCCNCACATAAATAAAGGGAGTCCNATAATTGTTTTATCCAATCTTGAATCTGATCCTACAATAGTTAATGCNCTAAGNGACATGAGGGCNAGAAATTTTGATGTNACNGTTCTTTCNCCATCTAGTTTAGAATTTGANTTTGATGCNAGAAGATTAGATTCTGTAGGTTATGAAGTNTTAAAAACCGAAAGAGATGTTTTAATTTCAGAGTTNCGTGCAATGGGTGTTTTCATTTGCGATTGGGAGCCTGATATGCTACTATCAACNGCACTTGCNGGTGCNAGAGGGTTTTGAGGTGNNATNATGNCTGCANNTACAAANATAACTCCACAAATNCCTCCTCCNAATCANAATAGTTCAACNGCTCACCTTTATGATGGNAAAACNGTAAGNGCTGCAGCACCTAGNCGTAAAAAAGCAGCAGGAAATATGAAATNAGGTACTGAAATACCTAAAGATGCNATTCCTGAAGTACAAGTGCCATCATTTGTAGAAAGTCTCNTAGGTGGGCCAATTGTACCTAAAGTGAAATTTTTACCTGCAGANAAAATGGTCAAAAANCTNCAACTTTCNGCTTATGGTGTTTTNTTNATCTTAACATTTTTGACCTTTATTACAACNCCTTCAAGTGGAACCATTTGGCAAACNATTCTTGGTACTGGAGCATTTACAAACATGATTCATTTATTGATTTTAACATCTGCNGGATTAATNGGTGTTTATTCAATTAANAGTAGAGATCCAAGATGGATGCTAGCTTCATATTTANTATTCATCTTTTTTGGACTAAGATTTGCNTCAAGCCANGTAACTCTAGCATGGGGNGGNGGTGACGGTGATGTATTTGATTTAGANCAAAACACATGGATGGAAATGTTNCTTGTAGTTCTTTATGCNGTAAGNCTTGTAATGTANTTAGANCTTACAAATTCNGTAATNAGATTTAGTATGTTAGATACAAGNATTAAAACAAATGAAGTNTATGTNATGAATGTAAAAAGCATTNTNAAGAANTATTATAGAAGTATTTTCATAAATCCNACAGTAGCTGGAGTTTTGGCAGCATTNGTTCTTTCAATAAATACAATCATTCCCTTTTTCATAGGATTCTTTTCNTCCGAAACNGCNTTTAGAATGGAAAATAGTGTTGAATTNATTAGCGTTTATGGAGTNGCNATTGGAAGTTTAATTGTNTTTGCAATTGTNGGNATNTTATTTGCAATTAATCTACCATTAAGAATTCANAAATANCGNGAAAAATCAAGTGCAGAATAATAAAAAAATTTATTCGCTTTCATCAAATATTGAAGCCTTGAATAATGATCTTGATCCTACGTTATCTCTATGCCTATCTTCTATTACTCTCATTTTATTCCTAACTCTTGTAAATAAAAAATAAAATCCAACATACAGAGCTAATGCATTAAAACAGAGTAAAAATACCTCAGTNGAACCCAAACCAAAAATTTCNAACATTTTGTCCNCTTATTATAACGGTGGTNTTACTTCAATATCAACATCACCTGAAGGAATNCCAATACANGCTAGTCTNGCCATATTTTNAACTAAATCAAAATCTAANCCNGGNGGTAATTCATCAGATAATTTNACNATNCCTGAATTTAATGTNACNATACAAGTACCNCANGTTCCAGAAGTACAATTTGTNGGTATAACTACANCACATAATTTNGATAATTCATTAATNGTTTCNGTACCNTCNTGTTTACTTAATCCAAGTAATTGNCTTCCACGAAAAAATCTTATNACTCCAGAGAGATTTGANTTCTCTTTTTGCATAAATNNTCCTCAACGTTCATCAAAATGNGTCCAACGACCTGTTTGTTTATTGAAATANAATCCNGCTTTTTTCATCCATTTATTAAATTTAGTTGCACCAGCACCNGTTCTAAGTATGAAATCTTCCCTATCTTCTTGTGCTTGGATATATCCNTTAGCTGCTAATGTTTGATCNATCCAATCATTAATTGACATTAGNCCAGCACTAATTGTACTTGCTTTAGCTGCTTCAGCCATTGCATCTGCACTTGCNCCAGTTCTCTCAAGGTCNCTCTTAATTAATTGCTCAATTGATTCATAATTAGATGCTGCTGGNTTAGGTGGNACTGCATNTCTAGGTGATTTACCNTCAATAATTTTAATTTTANTTCCATTAACNANTCTTTTTTCAACCACTTCAGATAATTTGGAATTGAATATNTCTTCACATTCATAACAAATAAAGGACCAATTGTCTAACTCATCCATATTCCTAGAAGACCTTGGGTCTAATTCATCACCACAAGTTGGACATTCATGTAAAATCATTAATGGCACTCTTTTCCTTCTAAAATCTACAATATCTTGAGGNAAACCATTCAAACTTAGNAATTCCCAATCCCTAGCTGCTTCCATATTTCTTGTTTCAAATTGNTCTCTAAGTTTCACTTTTTGATCATCTTTAGTTTCATCATCTAAATTATTNGCTAACTTAATTANTAATTCACATGTTTTNCCTAATCNATTCATAACAATTTTATCTGCCCTATATTTTTCTACTTTAGCTAATTTTAATCTTTCAATTTCTTCTTCTAAATCTGCTAAAATATCTTTTTGNTGACGTTTAAATCGCTCTTCTTCGATTTTATCCATCTTCTTTTTATCNGATGTTAAAACTTTAGACAANTATCTCTGTCTACCTTGACTTGACGGTTCTGCTGAAATTACAGCNAAAACNGATTCNGCAACTTTCTTTTTCANACCGTAATTATCNGTTAAAGTCTCTATTGTAATCTTTTTTAAATCACCAATTTTTAATCCAGCATCTGCTAAAGTCATAGAAGTTGTTTCATCTATTCCTCTACGTAATAAAGCCAGATAGGTGTCTTTCTTTGCCATGGTGCACTCCCTCCCCCGTGTCAGGCCGAAAAGTCGNTCATATGTTAACTCAGTGCTTACAATTCTTTTTGAAANTTCATGATTTGTGCCGAAAATTCNATCCAATCNTCTAANGNNAGTTGTTCTGGNCGACTATCNAAAAACCCCTCTCCCATTGATAAAAACGATTTATTNAGGANNTTTTCCCANTTATTTGGATCAAANCCATGCTTTAATTTTAATTTGGANGGTTGGCGNTTTAANGAATTNCGTAATTTTTTNCTTCNNTGANTAAAACTNGCTGCAGANATTGCTCGAATNAACCTTTTANTTGGTGGTTTAAGNTTCTTTGAATTTANNTAATTNAANACNGTTTCTGAATTTAATAAATCTCTTCTTTTTAANTTAACTAATCTACTTTCAACNTTAGGTTGTGGTTTAAAACTTGANGGNGATATTTTNTTNCCNAGAGTTATNTGCCAATCTANTGANGTTGTAATCCATAATGGGCCNCTGTTTGAAATATTNTTATCGGCACAAATTCTTTTAGCAAATTCTTCTTGAAACATAAAAACACAATTTTNAANTNCATNNCCATCATNACANATTTTACNAATTTTTTCTAATAANGGACTTGATATTTGNTATGGTATNTTTGCAACAACATCTGTAATATCTAAAGGCCATTCNACTTTCAAAGCATCNCCTTCNATTAANNTTAATTGNTTTAAATTAANTTCATTTTCAAAAATNTGTGANATNTGATTACAAATNATNTTATCNATTTCAATTCCAATTACTTTATGCCCATGTTGTAANAANTTTTGAGTCAAAGCNCCAGGNCCTAAACCAATTTCTAAGATTNTTCTATNTTCNTCNTTNNNNTCTAATTCAGCNAATTTACNAATTGATTCAATTACAGANTCATNAATTAAAAANTTCTGNCCTAAATCNTTATTNGAATAATAATTAGAAAATAAAATATCAGCTAATTGTCTTGAAGTATACACGTTACTCAAACTGCACCAATATTTTGTTTAATTACATCAAGTATTAATTCAATTTCAGAAGCATCTAAAGNAATTCTTCNACTTNNAAGAATTGCTCTAACTTCATCATTNTTNAATGGCATAACTTCTGCTAATTTTGCAGCNATNNCNGGATATTTTGAAATGCTNTCCATCTCNAAAAACATGCCATACATNTCTTGAAATACNTTAGATTCTGTTTTATACCCATTACGNAAATCACTTGCAGACCATTCNGCATGNTGTAATGCCATTTTTTGCTCATAAGTTAAGAAACCTCTACGTTTTTGTGTTTCNATCAATGCNTCNCTTACTNATGCATAATCAANATACTCNTCNTCTGCCATTTTTTCACATCCTATTCAACTGAACGTAGGTGTTCAGGACGGGCAACTACTGTTTTTAATTTNTTTCCGTCCATTACGCTAACTACCCANGCANCACCTTGTTTTCCAGTAATNACTCCAGTNCTNCCTTGAAATCTACGATTAGGCATTCCNNTTTGTTGACCNCCATCAATTACTATTGCCACNCNATCTCCCTCGGAGTATTGNTGTATAATTCTATCAATATTTAATCGACTNCTTTCAGTCTTGCTTCTACTAGCAATAAACCTTGTTCCTTGACGCTGNCCCTTAGACCTTTTCATACCTTAACGCCTCAAACCACAAACTGGTGCGTTGCGGCCACCAGCCCACCTATAATAAGTCAATCGCCTAATCNGAATGTATGTCAAGAACGTCTAACCACTCAACTTCNCACTTTAAATCAAGTAATTTTGCNACTGAAGGNTCTGTTCTTCCNTNATCNGAAGTCACCATCTCTTTGATGTAAGTGCCNGATTGNGCTNTNAATTTAAATTCNACAATTTTATCATCTACTTTAATTTCATAAAGATCNATTATTTTCCTTTTCCTAATTTTATCTGCTCGNCGATGAGAAACTCTTTTTGGNGTCCTTTGATTTANTTCNNCACCATTTAACTCTGANATTTTGGANATNATTTCNTCATCTGTTANTTGAATTTCNAATTCATTCCCTTCATCNTCTANATTTAANAATTTAAAACAAATATGNTATGATTTATCTGCTGCTGCATCTTTAACCCTNACAACTTCAGATTTATTTGAAATTCTCAATNNTTNTATCTCAACCCTTCCAGAAGCNGCTTTATTGACTAATTNTGTTAATTTNTTTAAATCNGCAAATCTTTTCTTTGGATTTTTTAATTCAATTACAGTAGGNCTTCCATTACCTAAACANCGAACATCAATATCTTCTCTACCCATTGAATGAGTNGAATGTGAATCTGCCAAGAAAACNTCTAACAATGGATCTGCAATTAATGATTGNACGGATTCAAGATATTGTAANCCAGTATTATCGCATTTTTCACATCCTCTACCTTTACANGTTCTACAATTCCATTTAGTCTGTGGNAAACCTCTCTCAAATTTACAATACCTNGTGTAAAGATATAATGAACGNCATTCTAATTTTACAGATAANGTCAAACAATCAATTAATGCAAGAATNTCNGGAAATTCNTTGACAATTTCAAAATCNTTTTCTAAAAGTNTTCTAATCTTTGTTGAGATTTCTGAAGATAANGCTTGTTTCAAATTAGANCTCCTTTTTGCTCCAAAAGTAGTTCTAANATATTCTTCTGATTCTAATAAATCATTAGGTAATTGAAAACCAAGTTGTAATCTTGAAAATTCAAAATCATTTAATTCAGAAATTAATCTTGAAGTAATTATATCAATTTCAGAAAATAAATTTTCACAAAGGGGGCAAACTGTTTCATCAATTTCTAAGCCNGGGTTTAATTTCAAAACTTCGTTTCTAACNTCTAAACCAGCATCTTTNAACGTTTTTTTAATNAAAGAAACTCCACCTACTCGCCCTAAACAAAAATCACAACATCCAATTCGAACTAAATGAGTCTGCCCACTAATNGAAGGAGCCGGNGTNATTTCATAATTATCTTCANAATAATCAAACTCTTCATCTTTGGATTCAATTTCATTTANATTATCTTCTTCAAAAATACTTTCTCCNGTNCCATATTGTGCTGAAGAATAACTAGTCCAATCCTCTTCANCTTCATCTTCAGTCATTAAATCACCNAGTAGTTCAAGTCGGGATGAACCATACAAGAACACGTTTCCTAAAATGACTTAGTATTAATTATTTTCAACTATTACTTATTCTTCTTCTATTGGTTTTTCCAATAAACAAATTGCAGAGGTTGTAATAATTAAAGCCGCTATTAATGATAATCCTATCATAGCTGCAGAATAAAAACCAAACAAATTAAACACACCCATAGGTGAAAATGTAATTACTGCAAACCCCATAATATCTGAAACTGCAGCACCAAAAAGAGCTATTCCTGAGGTGCTNACTACGTTTTGTAAACAAACAGATGGTTGTGCTTTTTTGTTCTTATTTTTCTCTTCCCTATATCTTTCAGTAACATGAATACAATAATCAATACCGACCCCAAGAGATAAGGAAGAAATTACCAAAGTTATCACATTCAAACTATCTCCCATCAAATAAATAAAACCATATAACCAAATTACCACTAAAATTATTGGTAGAGTTGTTAACAAAGATTGTTTGAATGAGCGGAAACCAATCCAAAGTGTTGTTAATACTAAAAAAGTTCCAAAAATTAACGACCTTTGGAATTCCCCTTCAAATTTTTCAGATGCAACGGCCCTAGAAACTGGTTCTCCACAGGGTATTACCCAACTAATTGGATAATTTTCATCCAACAATGCTTCTTCTAAATTTGTATGTTGACCATTTGATTTACTCAAATTTGTAAACGGGCTTGCATCCCTCATTAATTCATCAAGAAATAACCCCACTTCAGGAAAGTTTTCTGCTTGACGAATTCCATATCTCATCACCATGTGAGTATATTTTGGTTCTTCTCCTGAAATTGTTAACCAAGGCTTAATTGGGTCTAATGTATCACTCGGATAAATATACAATTCGACTACAGATTTAGGAATCGCTGCACCTGTAGAACTACTTTCAGGTACACCATAAAGGTAAGTAAAACCAAAGAAAAAGGCTAGACAACCTCTATCCCTAAAATCAGGATAATTAAAATTTAACAAATGTGGGTTACTCGCAATTTGGAGAGGATCTAATTCCATTTCCTTTGGTAATAATTTTTGAAGATGATTAAAACCTTCTTCGTCTGAAAAATTAAGGCTTGAACATCCAACACCGTTTTCTTCTGCACTAGTGTTCCAACCAACTTCTTCAAAAGGCGTGATATTATACAACATTGATGCTAATGAGCCTACCACAATCTCATCTATTGCATTTAAATCAGCATTATTATTTGCGTCTCTTCCAATCTTATCTGCAACTTCACCATCTGGACCTATTTTGTCAATATTTTCTCTAAATTCTGGAATTCCTGCTAAAACACTGGGATGTAACATATCACCCTCTATTAGAATAGCTGCTTGTTCTCCTTCTGTTGGAAATCTATCGATTACTATAGCAACACCCGCAGAAAAATCTGCATCTGGGTCTAACATGTCTTCCACTTCAAAATCTCCTTCCAATGAAGTCATACCAATTAAAGAAGGTACTGTAATTAAAAGTGCTAATAATGAAATAATTAATGGCTTCTTTCCATTAGTTGAAAACTTTGCAAACTTTTTCAACATATCTCCAACTCCAGCTTTACTTAATTCTCTTTCCGGATTTAATTTACCTTTATTTAACAAATATTCATCGATACTTAATCTCACTAAAGGAACCCAAATTCCTGTCAATAAAAATGCTGCAAACACACCTGCTGCTGCTTCTATTCCAAAACTACGAAGTGCAGGTATATTAGAAATCAAATTTGAACCAAATGCTACTATTGTTGTTAAAGAAGTTAGTAATATTGCTCTTCCAACCCTATCCAAAGTNATTCTTGTTGAAGATACGATGTCTTTGGAATTTCTCCTTTCTTCCTTATATCGATGAAGAACATGCAGAGAATCATCAATACCTAAAGCAATAATCAATATGGGTAAAAGATTAGAAAACTGTGATCTGAAAATTATTGAGAATCCAAAAAAATTCCCAATGGATGCAATCCATCCAATAAATCCTTGCATCCAAATTAAAGATAGGCCTAAAGCAGCCATAACCAACAATACATCTGTTCTTCTTCTTAATGAAAGCCACAAAAACAAACTAATAATAATCAACATTATTATGATTAATCCAATACTTGATTGCATTTCTCTATTAACTTCTACATTTATTCCAGTAGGCCCTAGTAACAAAGTTACAGTNGAANTATCTGTCTTNCTAACNTCTCCTTCTAGAGCTANNAAACTCCATTCAAATGCNCATGGNGTTCCATCATCAGATAGTTCNNAACANTGNTCAGAANTGTANNTTGGAGGGTTAATTACNAATTCACCNTTATTAACTAAATANCCACCAACACTAATTTTNCCATCAATTAATCCNACTTCTTTTTCTTGATANGCNTCTTTCCATACAAANGTCCATCCATCNTTNTCTAGTGAAATTTTATCAAGATGCATNAANATCCANGTTGAACTTGCTGTCCATCTNCCTTTAACTAAAAAATCTGTATTNGTAATATNNCCATTTAAGGGNCCAAGTACGTTAGATGTNCTNTCTTGAACAAATGTTCTATCATTTGATAACCACCTAACAAAATTNCCATTNGAGTTNAAAATAATCCNATTTACTGCCAAATCTATATGTTCTTGAGTTAAGTTTTGATCATCAAATTTCAAACACTCTAATTCACCACAATCATCCCAATTNGTTGNAGGTGGNACTAAATTNCCATAGATNTCAACTGTTGGATTAGTNATATAACTTTCATTATTCATGAAAGTTCTCAAATGATTAGGTATTGTTAAAATTCCANTACTTTCGACCCCNACAACATCATTTACCATNGGNGTTAAATAATCTGAAATTAAATTATTTTCNATTACNTCTGTCTTTAANTCAATTTCTCTTANAATTGTTAAATTTAGTATNCCTCCTTTNGGATCTTTNATCGGGTTTTCTAAATCATAAGGNACTATTTCTTCNGATTGAGGTAATTTAGTATAATCNAANTTTCCATTTTCTAAAACTCTNTCTTCTGGAGAAAAACCNGTTCCTATGAACATCGGNTCNCTAACNGTTACTAANAATGCNAAAATCTCACTNGANGTNGATAATTCTTGATTAACAAANTCTTCTGCAATAATTTCATCAGCATCAATATTATANGCTTCTAAATCAATTGGTTCTAATGCTTTAATTGCACTTGGTAATAACAAAATAGTTAATANAAATACCACNAAATGAACTTTGTTTTTTTGNGGTATTAAAAAATTAGCGAGTCGGAAAAAATANCTNTCATTGGTAGCATCACGACCCATATTAAAAATCCCACATATTTTACTTNATAACATTGTGTATTATTGCATNATTTTTCTTTTTTTTAAATNATAATTGAAAATTGTATCAATATTTTTTGGCGGTTTGCTTTAAATGTCGTTGTAAGGTCGCACGGCCGCTGAGGATTATATATGGCCGAAGTTGANACNGATGGGGAACAACGNAGATTTGANGATACNGTGCAAGAATGGCAGGATTCTATCGAATCAAATGTTCGTAAAATAGGTAAAGGTTCATGGGCAAGAATCTTAAGAATGGCTAGAAAACCATCAAAAAANGAATTAAAACAAACGATTTATGTCTGTGGAATTGGTATGATCGTTCTTGGATTCATAGGTTTCGTAGTTTTAGTGATAATGGATAATTTCCTTCCTTGGGTCTTTGATTCGTTAATGAATTGAGNTGATTAANATGGCTGATAGTTACATTGTGTTTGTAAGACATGGAGAAAAATTATTGCTCATGAAAAGAGCAAGTGAAGAATTTTTAGGNCAATGGGATGGAGTTTTTGATTATGGTGATGGNCANAATCAAGAGGCTGTNATCAANAGAGTTNCNGAATCTACNGGNATTTCNTCNGANAACTTNANTTTTGTAAGNGCNGCNGAAAATGCNAGATATATTGAAATTGGAAATAGAGTTTCTGACATTACNCCNGTTTTAGTAATTAGTGAAACNGATGAAGTTACNCCATCNACAATTTATGATGATTTTNTTTGGGTTGANCCCGGAGANATCTCCTGGGAANATAGAGAAAAACATAATTCAAGAACTCTTTGTTATACNGATAATAGAGTAGATGGTTCTGAAAGATGGTTAGTTGAAATGTATGGNGATGTTGCTTCTTGTCTTTACATNGTTAAAACNGCAATTGGTTCNGAAAAGAAAGTTNCTCANGAAATGCATGCNAGATTATCAGGTACAGGNAGTCTNCAANCAGCATTAGGNGANATTTTCAGTGTTCTTCACCCTACTCAAATGAGAGGATATGTATTTGTTGAAGCAAGTGCTAAACACCANGTTGAGAAATTNATTGGNCGTGTTGGAGGTAAAGATCGTGCNAGTAGAGGAGTNGTTNCNACTACACCATTAAAGAACGCAAAAGGAGTTCTTGGTGCNGAAGTACCATTAAAAGATGTATTACCATACNTAGAACCAAAATCTGCNACAACNGGAATTGATATCGGTTGTCTAGTAGAGATTGTTAGTGGNGCTTTCAAAGGTGAAAAAGCAAGAGTAATTGCTGTTGCAGATACTAAAGAAGAGATTTCAATGGAATTATANGAAGCAGATATTCCTATGACATTAAACATGCGTGCAGACCATGTTAGAGTCATTGAAAGGATTGAATGAGGGATAACCGCGATTAAATAGGGGAAGTAGGTCGCAGAGTCGCTACAGAAAGGTGAAAATNATGTCAGACAACTGGACTAGCCGTCGTATTCGTAAAGCACTAGGTGTGAAAAAATGCAATGGAAGTTGGGAAGCTGCTGTAGAAGAATTAACNATGGATCAAGTTATTACAATCGCTAANGAGAAAAGTNNNGATTTAACTGGTGCTGANGTNCGTGCAATGGCTAGAGAAGTTATTGGAACATGTCAATCAATGAGAGTCTGTGTNGACGGAATGAGGCCNAAAAAAGTCATCCAAGCAATGGATGCAGGAGATTATGACGGGAAATTCAATTAATCAAAACACGAATTGCGGGAGAGGTGTTCCTCGTGGACCGCAGAGGTGATAAAAAATGGAAGAAAAAATAAACANTGCTTTGAAATCTGCTCTAGAAAGAGCACCCGAACGTAAATTTACAGAGTCTGTAGAACTTGCTTTTACTCTGANAGATGTTGATTTAAAAATTCCAACAAACCGTGTCCAAGAAGAAATAAGACTTCCTCATGGNCGAGGNAANGANATCAAAATTGCTATGTTTGCTGCTGGGGAATTAGCTACAAANGCAAAAAAAGGAAATATTCACATNATTGATCCTTCTACAATTGAAGACCTTGGTGGNAACAAAAGTTCTGCTAAAAAATTAGCAAATAAATATGATTATTTNCTTTCAGAAGTTCCNCANATGGGTCTTGTTGGNAGNTNTCTCGGTGTTGTTTTAGGTCCAAGAGGGAAAATGCCTAGACCAGTNCCTCCAACNGTTGATCCAAGTATGATGGCTGCTGGTTTAAAGANCACAGTAGTTGTTAGAAGTCGTGANAAAATGACNTTCCATGTTGCAATAGGAACAAGAANTCAAANTGAAGAGCAACTTATGGAAAACGTAATGACNGTATATAACAGAGTNACATCAAAATTAGAAAGAGGTATTGGAAANATNAGATCATTGTACATTAAAACNTCAATGGGGCCTNCAATTCAAGTAGAGGTGNTTAACTAATGAAAGCAAAAGCAGCNCCTTGGAAACANGGAACTATTTCAAAATTAAATGATGACATCAATAAGGGTGGAACTTTAGCAATAATTGATGTTCATGGAATTCCNGCTGATGCTATGCTGGGTATGAGAAAANCATTGCGTGAAGCAATGTCGATAAGAGTAGCAAAGAAGAAACTGATGAATCGTGCTTGGAATGAAGCTAATCTAGATACTGAAGTTCTTGATGAAATGTATGGAAATGCTGTGCAGCCTGCATTAGTTCAAACATCAAAATATGATAGTTTTTCTTTATTTTCTGAATTAAAAAAGACTGAGGCTGGAAGAGCTGCAAAACCAGGTGATGTTGCTCCAAAAGATATTGTTGTAGAAAAACAAGACACTGGACTTGCACCAGGACCAATAGTTGGTGATCTAAATTCAATTGGGATACCTGCAAAAATCATGAAAGGTTCTGTTCATATTCAAAAAGACACTGTTGCGATTAAAGAAGGTGAGACTTTTGAAGGCGAATTAGGTATGATGCTTTCTAAATTGGGTATCAATCCAATTGTTACAGGTTTGAGATTAATTTCTACTTATGAAAATGGAACAAAGTTCACTCCTGACATTTTAGATATTAACTTTGATGACTTCCGTTCAGATGTTATTGGTGCTGTTTCTGCAACATTCAACTTAGCATGTAATGTTGGCTGGTTAACTAAAGAAACAATGCCGACAATGCTATCTAAAGCATCTTCTGAAGCAATGAATGTTGCTGTGGAAGCAGGAATAATGACTGACAAAACATTACCAATCTTTATTGGAAGAGCCAGTGCTTCAATGCTTGGATTAGCTTCCAAATTAGATTCCTCGGCCCTCGATGATGAGTTGGCCTCACAATTAGGAGCTGCTGCTACAGCCGCTGCCACAACTACACCCGTAGTTGAAGAAACTGATTCTGCACCCGCTGAGGCAGAAGAAGAAGAGGAAGATGAACCTCAAGAATTTGAGGGACTTGGCGACCTGTTCGGTTAGAACAAAAAAATAAGAGGTGAATAAAAAATGGAATATGTATATGCTGCTATGTTACTGCATTCCGCAGGCAAGGAGATTAATGAAAAGAACGTGAAAGCCGTACTAAAAGGTGCTGGCGCTGATGTTGATGATGGTCGTGTTAAGGCTTTAATCGCATCATTAGATGGTATTGACATCGAAGAAGCAATGTCAACTGCTGTTGCTGCACCTGTAGCCGCTGCTCCTGCAGCTGGTGGATCTGGTGCTGCTGCTGCTGCTGAAGAAGCTCCTGCTGAGGAAGAAGAAGAAGAAGAAGAAGCTGGATTTGAAGGTCTAGGTTCACTCTTTGGTTAATAAAAGCAATAAGAGAAATACCGAGCAATATTTGCACGTTGGGGACTTATGTCCACATTTCGGTCAATGCCTCTTAGGCCGTTAACAGACAAAAATAAAACAAGATTTCAAGGCTAGTACATCCTAGCGTTAGCATGGCGAAACTCCAGACTGTAGAGTTTTCAACTTGTTTGAAACCAACAGAAATGATTCGGGAGTTAAGACAAATTGTTGTAAATCATGGATGGGACTATGAACGTATAGATGCTGTTCGTACGGTTGATAGATTCGCAATAATTCTACCAATTACACAACTTGCAAAAAGCCTAGGAATAAAAATTACAAATGGACCATATAAGGGTTTAGAAATGTTATCTTGGAGTCACACTCCTGGTTCATCAGGAAGTTTACATTTCACATCTTGGTGCTTTCCAATAAAAATAAACCAAAACGATTTTGAAAATTTAATTAAAATGTGGTCAACAAAACTTTCACGGAGACCATGGAAATGGACATTTGGTGAAAGGTCAATTATTGGATACTTTCATCCAGTATTTGGAAAATCAAAAAAATTCTTCAAAAGCATGGGATTTGACGTCAAATCAAAGGTTTGGCCAATTGATTGTGATGTTGAATTGAACACTGATTTTGAAGAAGAATAGGTATTAAATTCATAACCCCCTTTGTTGTGGGGGATTTAATGTTCGACATAGCGGAGACGTTAGAGCGGCTTCAAAATGATCGCCAATTTTTAGCTACTGTAGTTTTAACAATGTTCTTTTTAGCAATATTTCCAATTTATTTTTCCAGTGCTGGTGGTGCTGGAGATGGTAGTATGAGCGCTGTTGCTGATTACAAAGTTGAAGGTGAACTAGAATATATCGAATTAGATAATGCTACAGAATATATTTTTGATGGTGAAACACTAGAACTTGCTTTCACTACAGATGTTATTGATGATGCAAGTTCAAAAAATATTGTTGGTGTTGAAGTTTCAATGTCATATGGAGAAGATGAAAGTACATCCGGAAATGTTCCTGGGGGTTGCGCAGGACCTGCAAGTGGACAACCTGCTGCAGACACTATTTCAGGAACAGTGAGCCATAATTCAGACAATGAAAGCGGAGATGGACAAAATAATGGAGGTGATGGTAGCCACATAGTAGAAATTTTATGGTATAATGAATCAATACTAGGATCTACTGTTTCAGGATTATCAAAAGCAAAAATCATTGAAGAGTTAGATTCAAATGGTGAAGGTTTAGGAGAATATCAAGTAGAAATTGGAGTTACTGCCGAAGAAGGGAATTCTCTGGCGACATGTGATAGAAGTGATGATGGAGAAGAAGTAACTTATTCTGTGAAATTAATTGTTTTAGATTTAGATAACGTGACAATTTCAACAGAATTAGAAACTGAAACTGGAGAAGAAGCTTAATCCTGATTCAAGAATTCTGTAATATCTAGGTGTGGACTAATCATTCTATTTACTTCTGATTTAATCCAAGCTAAGTTTTCATCATCAATTGCTTCAGCACGCATAACGAAAATTGGTTCTGTATTTGAAAGTCTACAAAGGCACCAACCTACAACCTCCCCTTCTTTTTCAAAATTAAATCTAATTCCATCAATAGTTGAATTCTCTAGTCCTTCTGAATTTACTGTATCGATTATAGATTGCATTAAAGCAAATTTATCAACGGATTCAAAATGAACTTTTGCTTCACCTGTTGATGAATAAACAGGTAATTTAGAAATCAAATCACTAAATTTACCATTAGGCTCTAAAGATCTTGATACTAATTCTACTAACCTAGCAGAAACATACAACGCATCATCAAAACCAGGCCAATTATCATTGAAAAATATGTGTCCACTCATTTCACCTGCTAATGGAACTAAAGGATTTTCACGTAATGCCTGCTTTTGAAATGAATGCCCAGTACGCAACATTAGTGGAATTCCTCCATTTTCTTTAATGACCTTTTCAACTGCCATTGAACATTTAACGTCAAAAATAACAGTACGTTCTTGCTCACTAAGGCCTTCCCTTTTCTTCAAGACATCTATAGCAAAAAGTGCTAACATCTTATCTGGATGGATGAAGTTTCCTCCCTCATCGACGAGGCCTACTCGATCTCCGTCTCCATCAATACCTATACCAAAATTACAATTATTTTCTCTAACTACTTCTGCTAAATGTTGCATATTTTCTATTCTTGTGGGATCTGGTGGATGATTAGGAAATTGATTGTCCCAATCACAAAAAATAGGGACTGTGTCGACTTCTAATTTTTTGAATAAATCTAACATGGCTGGTCCTGCAACAGCATTTCCACAATCAATTGCAACATTTAATCGTCTTTTTGGCATCTCAAGACTATTGATTATAGTATCGATATGATTTTCTAAAATATTCTTATTTGATATGCTTCCTTCACCTGCTTTAAACTTAGATTGTAAAAACACATCTAATAATTCTTGAATTGATTCCCCAGCCATCGCAGAGGAGCCTTTATTCATTTTAAATCCATTATATTCTGGAGGATTATGTGAAGCAGTAATCATCACACCACCATCTACATCCAATACATGTGTTGCATGATACATGGTTCCTGTAGGAACGATTCCAAGATCAAAAACATGAACTCCTGATTCAACTAAACCTGAAAGAAATGCATTATGCAATTGTGGACTACTTTCCCTAATATCTCTTCCAACAACTAAACTGTTTAAATCTAGATAAGTTGCTAATGCAGCTCCTAAACGATGGGCAAAAGATTCCGTAATTACTTCTCCAAAAATACCTCTAATATCATATGCTTTGAATACCGAACGAACACCTTCGACGTCAACCCCCTCAGGCCATTCAAGATGTCGGGACATGATACTCCGTAGTGCTTATTCTCTTTATTCAGTCGCTTGAACTACGATTTCAATTCCAGCGTTTTTTGGTAAATTTCCAGCTTCAAATGCTGCTCTAGCTGGGGGTATTTCAACTCCTTCTAACCATTCTGAATATACTTCATTCATAGAATTAAAATCATTAATATCTGCAAGAAGAACCTGTGCAAAGCAAACATTATTTTTTGAAACTCCTGCTGCATGCAATAAATCATCTATTTTATTCAAACAAGCTTGAGTTTGTAATTTAATATCATCTCCTGCTTCTGGTGCTATTTGCCCTGCTAACCAAATCATTCCGTTTGATTTGACTCCTGGAGAATAAGGACCATACGTTTTTCCTCCATCTACATCAATTCTTTCCTTAGACATAATACTCCGATGATGAGTTATGTCATAGAAATTGTGGCTATGAACTCACACAGAATTAACAACTAAATTCGTTATAATAAAAATCGATTGTTTTTGTTTATTTAATCATTTTAATATAAATAATGATATAACATATAGATTTTAGCGTCATTATGTAATGAAGACGGAATATTCAACCGAAGGTCCTATTCTAAAAGTTAAATTTATTTTAGAAAATGATGATGGGAAAGCAACTTCACGTGGAGTTAGTATGGTTCGAGATGTTTTGGAAATACGATTAAATGATTCTTTGAGTGCTTCAAAAATACATCCTGATCATCTTGCACTGATTACACTTATGTCAGTTCATCCTTTTGTTCGGGAAGTTCTTAAAATGGATTTGAAAGTTAGTTCTGAGTTTGCTGAAATTGTTCAAAAATTATGTTCTTATGATGTCGAATTTAAATCTACAAAAGGCAAGGGTTATGTTCCAAATTCTAAATCAAGACCATGTTTGGCATTTTCAGGAGGAGTAGACTCTACAGCGGCATTAATGTTAATGCCTAAAGATACTGTTTGTGCATGGCTAGATCGTCCACAATTAACAGAAAGAACCCTTTACAACAAATCTGCGGCGAATGCAACGATGGATTTTGCAGAGAAATCTGGTTTTGAAGTCCACAAGGTATATTGTGATGTAGAACACTTAAGAAATCCAGTAGGTTTTCCTGTTGATTTGACTTCAGGAATGACTGCAATCGCAATTGCTAGTCAACGAAATATTGATTCAATTGCATATGGAATGGTTATGGAATCATCATATAGAACTGGACATGCAAAATACCGTGAGTACCCTCTTTCGACTCATTATAAAATGTGGGCTCCATTATTTGCAACTGCTGGAATACCACTATTCTTACCGGTTGGAGGTGTTTCAGAAGTCTGTACTTCGATAATTGTAATAAATTCACCATTTAATGGTGCTGCAAGATCATGTATTCGAGGTGAGTGGCCTGAACCATGTAATAATTGTTGGAAGTGTTTTAGGAAAACTTTAGT
>PBHR01000009.1 GCA_002720275.1 Methanobacteriota archaeon | reverse complement strand
TTCCTTCAATTCTTTAGCAAATTTAGGATTAAAAGGAATACTTGTATACAAGTGAATATGATGATCTTTTCCAAATTCATTTTTCAATTTTTTAATTGCCTCAATTGATCTCTCTCGAGCCATCATAGGATCTCCTCCTGTAATTCCAGTCCCTGTAGCATTCATTGCTTTAGCCTCCTCAATCACTTCAGAAAAATCATTACAAGGTCTTTCATTTGCATACATGATATCAATTTCCCTTCTATTTTCGGATAAAGGGCAATAATCACACATCCAATGACATTTTCCAGTAACAAACAAAACTAATTTTGAGCCTGCTTGACATTGAATACATCCTTGAGTGTCATCCACATCTGGAGGTGGAATCATACTAACCACGGGTAATTTTATTGTAATCAAATCACCTCAATTAATTCCTCTCTTTTGCTTTTGACAATAACCAACGATGAAACCTATAATCATTAGTTAATTCTGGATGGAAAGACAATGCTAGTTTATTTTCTTGAATTAATCCAACTGCTTCATCATTATAAAATACTACTTTTTTCACATTTTGATTAATATTTGTAAATCTTGGAGCCCTAATAAATACTCCATGAAATTCTTGCTCTCTTTTTAATTCATTAGATGCTTCAACTCGCAAAGGTAAATGATTCGCTTCAACTATATTTTTTTTAGATAGCCCTTCATTAATTATAGGTGGGATTTCTAACCCGTTTAATTTCAGAATAGATTGAAAAGATTCTTTTTGACTACCAAAGGCATTACGATTTACATCTGCTTCAATATATGGTTCACGTCCCATTTGAGGGTTAGCAAGTAAAATAGCTCCAGCACAAGTTCCTAAAACAGGTAATTGAGGATCTTCATCAACGTAATCAAAAATTGAAGACAGGAGGCCATGAGTTTCGGAAGCTTTACGCATAGTGGTGGATTCTCCACCTGGCAATACAATCCCATCTATTTTTTCCCCTGAAAAATCTTCTTCTGAACGTAAAGGTATTACTTCAATTTCTAATTTTAATTCCATAGCTGCATTGTACAATGCTTGTGCATGCTCATGACGAGCACCCTGTAACATTGCCAACCCTATTCGAATTACCACATTTAAGCCGCTTAAGTGATTACATATGAGCCCTTCTTACGCTTTATTGAATAACCCTCTGTTAACAGTGGGTATCATGCCAGAACCAATATCAACAAATGATGGTTTTTTGGATGATGGTCCATCAATGATAATTAAGGACGAGTGTTTCTTAGTTCCTGGACCTGTAAAAATGTCACAAAACACACTGGATTCAATGTCCCACCCAGTCATTACCGCTAGAGGAAATGAATATAGAGACATTATTGCGGAATTAAACGGGCTCCTCAGAGTTGCATTTAATTTATCAAAAACTAGTTTCAAAAGAGGTGAAGAATCATTTAGAGGAGATGATGGATATTCTGTAATTGTTGTCAGCGGAAGTGGAACAGCAGCAATGGAAATGGTGATTGCAAATAGATTTTCAAAAAATGATCTGCTTTTAGTGCCAACAAATGGTAAATTCGGAGAAAGGGTTGCAAAAATCACTAACGTGTTTTCTAATGCTAAAGAATTAAAATTTGGCTGGGGTAAATCATTTGATTTAAACGAATTAGAAAAAGAATTAAATTCTGGAAATTATAATGGTTTGGCATTTTGCCATAATGAGACTTCCACAGGAATTACACAAAATGGAGCAGAAATTGGGAAGTTGGCAAAGAAATACAAAGTTCCATTAATTATTGATGGGATTACAAGCGTTGGTGGATTACCAGTACACCCGTCTAAATGGGGTGCTGAAGCCGTCGTAGTTGGTGCTCAAAAATGCACAGCGGGCCCCAGCGGGCTTGCAGCAATTGCAATTAATGATTCATTTACTAATGCTGTGAAGAATAAACAAGAAAAAGGAGACATGGTGCCTACATACTATCTTAATTTTTTATCTGCGTTAAACAAGGCGTCTGATGACCAAACACCTTGGACTCCTGCAATTAATCTAACGATAGGATGGGTTTCATCATTAAGAGAGTTGAATGAAGAAGGATTAGAAAATAGATGGAATAGATGTGAAAAATTATCTAATGGCGTTCAAAGACTTTTTACGGATCTTGGATTCGCTCTATTTGCTGATTCTGAACAAAGGTCAACTACTGCCACTGCAATAGTTTACCCAGACGGAATTGACGACAAATGGCGAACTAGATTGGCAGAAATCTACAAAACACATGTAATAGGAGGACAAGACCATATGAAAGGGAAAATGTTCAGAATTGGTTCAATGGGCACTACAACATTTGATGAAATGATTGAAGGATGTAAAAGGATGATTGCGTGTTTTTCTGATTTCGGGCTAAAATTACCATCTTTAAATGTGGAGAGTTATTTCAAATGATAAATGAAAAAGAACTAGAGATGATACCTGAAGCTCCAGAACATGAGCCTGAACCTTGCTCCATAGTATTAGGTAGATTCCAACCATTTCATAGAGGGCATGTTGCATTAATTGAATGGGCATATGAACAAAAAGAAAGTTCTCTTTTACGAATTGCAATAGGTTCTGCAAATCGTCCTCAAACACCTGAAAACCCATGGAGTTGGGAAGAACGTAAAGATATGATAGAAAATTGGAAAAAGAAAGTGCATCCAAAATGGAACATAGAAATTATCGCAATTCCGGACATTAACAATCCTCCAAAATGGGTAGAGCATGCAACTCAATATCATGGCAAATCAGGGTTATTATTAACGAGTGATAAAGAAACCCAAAAACTATATGAAAAATCTAAATGGAAAACGAAATTTTTTGAATTAGAAAATAGAGATACATTTGAAGGTTGGAGAGTAAGAGAAACTTGTAAAATGCTTTCTACTGTAAAAGAAAAAGATTCTGTAAAACAGATACTGCTTGAAACAATTCCTGAGGTAGTGATAGAATGGTTAATGGAAAAAGATCATTTGAGTAGACTACCTTTTCTTGGCCCGAATGTAGAATATGTGGGCTAATTAACTAGAAACAACTACTTTTGAGGCTTTTAATAATCTATCTTTATACATGTATCCCTCTTCTAAAACTTCAACTATTTTTCCACTTGGAAATTCTTCCGTGGGGGGAACTGTTGTAATCGCTTCATGCAAGTTTGGATCAAAATTTGAATTAAATGCATCAATATGAGACACACCATCTTGAGTTAATTCTTGCCACAACTTAGTCCGAATTAATCGTAAACCTTCAGCTTCGGGTGTTTCATTTTCAGAATCCATCATTTCTAATGCCCTATCTACATCTCCCAAGACACGAAGTATTCTTTTTGACAAATTATAACCCGAATAACGTATCAAAGACGATTTTTCTGCACTCAACTTTTTTCTCACATTAATAATTTCAGCATCACGGTAACCCACTTCAGCCTCTACTTTCTCTAATTTTTCCTCTAAAAGAGCATATTTTTCTTCGATTGTTAACTCTATTTCTACTTCCTCTTCTGATGTTTCTTCCAATTCAATTTCTTCCTCTGTGGGTGAATCTGCATCAGTCATATGATTGCCGACAAAAGTGCATCATTTGAAGTTCTCGTTTTTTTTAAGAATATTACCTAAATTCCAATCTCCATGCCCCCATTTAGATTTTTTCAAATGATCCCTACCTAAGACTAGTTCAAAATTAGGATTTTTCTTGAAATTTGTAAGTAAATGATGTAATGTTAATGTAAGTTTACTATGACTTGCCATAGTGGGCAATATTCTAGGGTCTTCTTTTTCATCTAAAGTTTCACCCAATTCTTCTCTTCTTCTCATCCAATCCATTACCACAATTTCAGAAAATTCTTCAGGGGTAATTTCAGTAACTTTTTCAATTAGCTCTTTCCAAATTTCTTGATCATATAGTTCTTCAATATTTACAACTTTAATTCCAAGAATTTTTTCAAAATATAGATAAGATCTAGCTTCCCAAATTTCCCAATAACCAGCTGAACACAATTCAATTAAATTATAAATGCCATCACAACCAACCTCAAAATTAATTTCACCATTATTTATTCCATTACAAATTGTTGAAATAAAATCGTGATTGCTATCAATAATTCCTGTAGAGTCCATCCAATCCAACAACTCAACTTCAGAATCAATGTCATGCCTTCTCTGCAATTCCGAATCTAATGGAGGTCTCATCAATCTTAAACTTCTATTTTGAGCTTTTTCATATAATTCATTCCATTTTAAATCACATACATTTGAAAAACTAACTGTATCAAGCAAATGTACAGTCATTTCAATGCTCAATCTCCGCCCCTCTGCTCAATGCTAGGAGATTGGACTAATCTTTGTTTTCTAAACATTATAATTCATAAATAAACGCAACAGGAGAGAACTGGGGGAGTATCAATTGGCCACTATTGAAGACCAAATTAAAGAGATTCAGGCCGAAATTGATAAAACTCAAAAAAACAAAGCCACAGAACACCACATTGGGAAATTAAAAGCAAAAATTGCCAAATTAAAAATTCAAAGAGAAAAGGCCATACAACATTCAAAAGCAAGTGGCCCTAAAAAAGGATTTGAAGTGAAAAAATCAGGAGATGCTACTGTAGCACTTGTTGGTTTCCCATCTGTAGGTAAATCTACACTAATTTCAAAAATTACTGATGTAAAATCAGAAACAGGTTCTTACGCTTTTACAACTCTAACTTGTATTCCCGGTTTAATGACTCATAGGGGCGCAAAAATTCAGATTTTAGATTTACCTGGTTTAATCAAAGGTGCAGCAGAAGGAAAAGGACGCGGAAAAGAAATCCTCGGAGTTATTAGAAATTCAGACATGGTATTATTTGTTGTAGATCCATTCCAACAAGCCCATTTTAATGTCCTCCATAGAGAATTAGACATGTCAGCGATAAGACTGAATCAGAAAAAACCTCAAGTATTTATCACTAGAACTGAAAGAGGAGGAATAGATGTCAGATCTACTGTTGAACAAACTAAACTAACTGAAAATGAAATTTCAGATATCATCAGATCTTTTGGAATCGTTTCTGCATTAGTTACCTTACGTGTTGATGTAAATGCTGAAATGATTGTAGATACATTAGCACAAAACAGAATTTACAATAAAGCTGTAATTGCAATAAATAAAATTGATTTGGCAAATGAAGATGAATTAATCAAAGCAGAAAAAGCTCTTCCTGAGGGTTGGCCTGTAATGAGGATTTCTGCATTTAATGGCGATGGAATTGAAGAATTAAAGGATTTTATTTATGATAATTTAGGGTTCATGAGTATTTATCTAAAACCCCAAGGGCAAGAAGCAGATTTAGTAGAACCATTGATTGTAAAGGATACAAGTACAGTTGAAGACATTTGTAATACACTTCACAGAGATTTCGTAAGAAAATTCAGATATTCAAGAGTTAAAGGACCAAGTGCAAAATTTGATTGGCAAAGAGTTGGTTTAGAACATCGATTAAAGGATGGAGATTTACTAACAATAATTATGCGGAAGTAAACTAAATGTCTAAAATGGTTGATTCCTCTGTAGTGGTATTAACTGGAGCAGGAATTTCTGCAGAATCTGGAATTAAAACATTTAGAGATAATGACGGGCTATGGGAAAATCACCGCATAGAAGATGTCGCAACACCAACTGCATGGATGAAAGACCCAAAGTTAGTTTGGAAATTTTATCAAACTAGAAGAAGACAATTAATGGAAGTAAAACCTAATTCTGCTCATTATGCATTAGCTAAACTTGAAGAAGGTGTTAACGAATTTACTTTAATTACTCAAAATGTAGATGATTTACATGAAAGAGGAGGAAGTTCAAATGTAATTCACATGCATGGAAAATTACGTACCTTACGTTGTGAAGTCAGCCAAAAACACGAAGAAAGAATGAAAGAAGAAGATTTGGTCAATGATTTCCTTTTTTGTACATGTTGTGTTGAACCCAATCGTGTAAGACCTGATATTGTATGGTTTGGAGAAATGCCAATGTACTTAGAAGAAATTTATGAGGCTGTTGAACAATGTGATTTTTTTATTGTAATTGGAAGTTCCGGACATGTATATCCTGCTGCTGACTTAGTTAATGTTGCACGTTCTTGTAGTGCAAAAACAATTCTAATAAATTTTGAATCTCCAGCAAATGCTTTTTCTTTTGATGAAATTCATTTAGGAAAAGCAGGAGAGATTTTACCTGATTTAGTTAATTCTTGGTTAGAGAAATAATCACCAAATACCCATATCCATTCTTGCATCTTCTGAAGCATGAATTTTTGGATCCCATCTAGGAGTCCAAACTAAATTTACATGAGCATCTGAAACTCCATCAACAGATAAAATAGCTCTATGTGCGGCAGCCATAATCTCTGGAGCCACAGGACATCCCGGAGAGGTTAAAGTCAAATCAATCTGACAAAATAAACCTTCATCTTTATTTTCAAACCTAACTGCATAAACTAATCCTAATTCTTGAATTGAAATTCCTAACTCTGGATCTTCAACCATCTGCAATGCCTCCCTTATTTCTTCTTCTTCAACCATAAAATCACCCTAACATTTCTCTTGCGTCATCTTGAATCCTCATAAACATATTTAGAAAACCATTTGCTCTATTTGGTGTTAATGTTTCTAAAACTTTCATTTCTGATACAAAATTGGGAGAGAATCCAGTCACTTCTTCAGGAGTTAAACCTTCTAAAGCAATTGCAGTAATAGCCATTAATCCTTGAATGATTTGTGAATCTGAACTTCCCCTTAAATGAAATCCATTTTCTCCGAACTCAATTAGAACATGAGCTTCGGATTGACAACCAACAACACGTGTTTTATTTGTCCACTCAGATTTATCTAATTCATCAATTTCTTCAGCATACTCAAATAACATTTCATACCTTTCCATTTGATCTAATGCTTCTGAAAATTCATCAATAATCTCTTGTATTTTATTTGGCCATTTATTCATTAAATCACCTATGTAAATCGTTCAACAATTGATTTAACAGCATCAACAAAAGCATTTGATTCTTCTATAGTATTGTAAAAATAAAATGATGCTCTATTAGTTGCTGTAACTCCCAATCGCCTCATCAATGGTTGAGCACAATGGTGCCCAGTCCTTACTGCAATACCCATTGAATCAAGCATATGAGCAATGTCCTCCGCATGTAAAGATTCATGTAAGAAAGAAACTACTCCGCTAACATCATCATTTGAATGATCTCCATATACTTTGATTCCTGGAATTTGCTTTAGCCCTTCTGCTGCATTTTTAGCCAACATAAGTGTGTGTTGGTGTGCTGCATTCATGTCTAATTTCTGCATCCAATTAATTGCTGCAGACCAGCCAATTGCTTCAGCAATCCTTGGAGTTCCTGCCTCAAATTTATGTTCATTTTCTTGAAAATTTGAATATTCTTTGAATACTTCAGTAATCATATCGCCGCCTCCTTGAATTGGTTCCATTTGTTCAAAAATACCTGGTGAGATTAATAATGCACCAATACCTGTAGGACCACACATTTTATGACTCGTTACTGCTAGAAAATCAGCATTAATTTTATTCATATCTAATTTTTCATGTGCTGCTGCTTGTGCACAATCCAATATTATTTTAGCTCCTGAATCATGTGCCATTTCGACTAACTTTTCCACAGGGTTTCTTGTTCCTAAAACATTTGATGTATGTATAATACAAGCCAATTTTGCGCCATTAATTTTTGATTTATAATCGTCTAAATCTAATTGATATGTTTCAGAATCAACATCTACCCAACGTAATTCTAAATTTTTCTCTTTTGCAAGCATTTGCCACGGAACTATATTTGAATGATGTTCCATTTCTGTTAACACTATAGCATCACCAGAACTTAAATTCACTTTAGCCCAACCTAAGGCACATAAATTCAAAGCATCTGTTGTACCACTAGTAAAAAGCACCATTCCACCAGATGGTAAACCAAACCAATTAGCAACTGATCTACGTGCTAACTCAAACGCTTCTGTGGCTTCACCCGCCAAAGCATGTACTGCTCGATGTACATTAGAATTATACTTTGAATAATATTCATTCATTGCATTAATTACAGAATAAGGCTTTTGAGATGTTGCCGCATTATCAAGATAAATTAATTTCTTCCCATTTGGTAAAATTCGTTCTAAAATTGGAAATTGTGATCTTACTTCACTCATATCTGAAATTAAATTCATATTATGCAACCAACCTACATTCCAAATGAACTAAAAGTCTTGCTTGAGCCCATTCAATTAATTTTTTACTTGGAAAATCATCAAAAACAGACATTAAAAAACCTTCAACAATCAATGCTTTGGCTTCTTCTAAATTTAACCCCCTACTTCTAAGATAGAACAATTGCTCATTATTGATGGGTGCACTTGAAGCACCATGCGATGCTAAAACATCATTTGCTAAAACTTCCAACTCTGGAATTGAATTTGCCTTTGCCCCTTCAGACAATAAAAGATTTAGAAATTTTTGTCCAGCATCGGTATTTTGTGCACCTTCGTTAATTATTAATTTTCCAGTTGTTGTATTTTTACTAGAATCATCACAAATTGTATGTGCAATTACTCTACTATTACTATTTCCAGAGTCGTGAATAATTCTTAAATGAATATCATCACTTCTTTTTTCAACACCGTGAATTGCTATTTTTTGATTATAATTTACACCCTTTCCTTGTATCAAAGCACGTATATCTGATTTACATTTTAATCCACCCAACGACAATGTTGCAGAATTCATTTCAACACCATCATCTAATGTAAAATTTTCAGCACGTAATAATGAAGATTCAACACTCATTTGATTAACTAATAAATCAGAAAAATTAGAATTATGTTCTAAATTTCCTTCCCTAAGCAACCCAAACCATTCAGCATCTCCTTGTATAGATGTAATTAGTTCTAATTTACTATTTGATAAATTTTCAATAACCAAATGAAATGCTGAAACATATCCAGAAACTGTTAATTCCAATAATAAAGGTTGATCAAGAACCATATTTTTAGGAATTGAAATTTTGTAATAATTACCATCACACAAAGCCCGAATAAATGATGCTGAAAGTTCAGGATCATTTTCACTAAATCCTTCTTTTAATTGTGATTTTTCTAAACTAATATTTTCAGGTTTTGTTCCATCAAGAAAACTTAATTTGGCTTTGGGGAAAATTACATCTTGTGGTATTTTTGAATGTACTCCAAGTGGATGTATTTTTTTCCATGGAGTGTATCTCCACAAATGCTCTGAATTACTAGGTTCACTATGTTCAAGGTATAATCCTGCAACATCCAAAAAAAACACCCCTCATCCAATTGATCCTTCCATTTCAATCTCTAAAAGTCTATTTAATTCNACAGCNTATTCCATNGGNAATTCACGAGTAAATGGCTCAAAAAAACCATTTACAACCATGCCCATTGCTTCTTGTTCTGAATGACCTCTACTCATTAGATAGAATAATTGCTCTTCAGANACTTTTGCNACACTNGCCTCATGTTGAATATCNAAAGTAGGATTTGAAACTTCCATTGTAGGATATGTGTCCGATTGACTATCCTCATCAAGTAGTAAAGCATCACAAATCACATTTGACTTACAATTATCTGCNNTTTTAGAAACTTGAACTAAACCTCTGTAAGATGAACGTCCACCATTTTTCGAAATNGATTTCGACAANATATTACTTGTTGTATTACTTGCAAGNTGATGTATTTTTGATCCTGCATCTTGATGCATNCCTTCACTAGCATAAGCTACAGAAATTATTTCAGCATGTGAACCTTTACCCTTTAACACAACNGCAGGATATTTCATTGTTAACTTAGAGCCAATATTACCATCAATCCATTCTATCGTTGAATTCTCATGTGCAACNCCCCTTTTTGTAACTAAATTATACACATTATTAGACCAATTTTGAACTGTAGAATACCTGATTTTTGCATCTTTATGAGCTATTAACTCAACAACNGCTGAATGTAANGATTCTGTNGAATANGTTGGNGCTGTACAACCTTCAACATAATTAATTGAAGAGCCCTCATCAGCGATAATTAATGTTCTTTCAAATTGCCCCATATTTTTTGCATTTATNCTAAAATANGCTTGAACTGGCATNTCAACATGNACTCCTTTTGGCACATAAATAAATGANCCACCAGACCANACTGCTGTATTTAATGCAGCAAATTTGTTATCTGTNTANGGAACTACNGAACAAAAGTATTTTTTTACNANTTCTTCNTGTTCCTTTAATCCACTATCCATATCCAAAAATATTACTCCTTGAGATTCTANATCNTCNCTAATTGAATGNTAAACNGCNTCTGANTCATATTGAGCAGTAACCCCGCCTAACCACTTTTGTTCTGCTTCNGGTATTCCNAATCTGTCAAATGTATTCTTTATTTCCTCAGGAACTTCNTCCCAATCTTTTTCNGTTTTNCCNCTGGATTTTAAAAAATAAATAATTGAGTCNAAATCAATNCCATTNANCATNTCATTATTTCCCCAATTNGGCATAGGNCGTTTCAAAAAATGATGNTANGCCTTAACNCGNAAATCNGTCATCCACTNNGGCTCATTTTTTAANTCACTAATATCNCTTACNACTTNTTCACTCAANCCCTTATCAAACTTAGTTACNGCNNTTTCNGNATCNCTAAAACCATATTTATATTCAGANACTATTTCCTCTGGCTTAATCTCTTCTTTCACAATTAAACCTCCAACCAATCATANCCNTTGTTTTCAACATCTANTGCNAAATNNGCACCNCCTGTTTTNACAATTNTNCCATCAATCATNATATGNACAATATCNGGTTTTACTAAATCNAATAATCTTTGATAATGGGTAATCAAAATACANCCTGCATTTTTAGTNGCNAAATTAATTCCTTCNGANACTAATCTTAAAGCNTCAATATCAAGACCTGAATCTGTTTCATCTAAAATTGCAAGTTTAGGNTTTANCATNAACATTTGTAAGATCTCCATACGTTTNTTTTCACCACCAGAAAAACCATCATTTACATANCNAGATAAAAANGNNCTATCAATCTGAAGTTGTGTCATTTTTTCTTTTAAATCTGTTCTAAANTCTTTNGCAGANATTTTATTTCCNCTTACGGCAGATACTGATTTTCTAAGAAAATTACCAACTTGAACNCCTGGAATAGTCATNGGATANTGGAAAGANAGAAACATNCCNGCTTTTGCTCTTTCATCGACAGATAATTCNGATAAATTCTTACCAAAGAAGTANATNTCNCCNTTAGTTATTTCATAAGCTGGATGNCCCATCANAACATTTGCTAAAGTTGATTTNCCNGAACCGTTTCTACCCATTATTGCATGTATTTCACCAAATTTAACAACTAAATCNANACCNTGAATTATNGGNGTATCATCTACNGANACATGTAAATTAGAAATTTCAAGTAAATTCCCTTNNGCTTCGTTCATGGGCTTCACTCTCCTGAGTCGTNTGCCTCTGTCGAGTCTCAAAGACTCATTCGGGTTAGGCTCGGATGAACTNAGGCTGTAAACCGTCCTTTATCAAAGGATGTTTTANTTCACAAAAAGTTTAGGAATTCCTAAAAAAANNNNGTTTGAAANNTTTNANATTTAATGTNGATATTAGAAACAATNTCAAAAGACAGAATATCATCCTAGANACATGGAGGAAGACGATTTAGTCGAAATGTATCGTGNTGAATCTGAAAAATCCATNAANGAAGAANCTGAACAAAGAATTAATTCNTCNNTTCCNATGAANGAANGAATTAGATTACGTTCAATNTCATTAATNGATTTAATTTCNGAANATCNNAANCANNAAGATTTGATTCCTTCATTATTNGAAAGACTNGGNCCTGTACGTTCAGCNCTTGATGGGCANGGNGGNGGNATNATCATCAANAAAATAGATNTNGAAAACAATTTACTAAACTTTATTCTTACATTNAATGGATCATGTATTGCTTGTGGTGCTGCACCAAGCACATTNATAGGAATNAAATATGATTTAGAAAATGATTCTGAAATTAATTCAATNTNTTTTGATCAAGAACTTTTAGANAGTTTNGATGAATTATCTANAGAATTTCTNNTTAGTCAGACAAATATTTTGTTTAAGAGTACTTGAATTAGATGTTTACCTCGGNGTGATTANATGAAACGTCCTAATCCTGAACCTTGTCGTGAAAGNGACATAGGNAAATTTGAGATAGTTTCTAGAGATGGTGCAGCNAGAATNGGTAAATTNNATACAANNCATGGNGTNGTTAATACTCCAACATTNNTNCCTGTAATTAATCCNAANATTNGGACNATAGAACCAAGAGANATGTGGGATNTTTTNGGAGTTGAATGNCTNATTACCAATTCATATATNATTAGAAATTCAGAAAATNTAAGCAAAGANGCNANNGAACANGGTGTACANTCACTACTAAATTTNCCNGGNGCAATNATGACNGATTCNGGNACNTTTCAGAGTTATGTTTATGGNGANATAGAAGTAGAACCNGAAGAAATCATAGAATTNCAAAANNGNATTGGNGTAGATATTGCNACNATGCTAGANGTATTTGGAAAACCTAATTTNAATTTTGAAGAATCNNAAAAAATAGTTGAAGAAACTGTTTCNCGTTCNGAANTTTCAATAAANACTGCAAATGGAATGATGCTTAATGGNCCNATACANGGTGGCTTATTTCCAGAACTAAGAGCACTTTCTGCAGAAAAAATGAGTGGTTTTAATTTTACAATTCATCCAATTGGAGGTATTGTTCCATTAATGGAAAAACAAAAATATCTCGAATTAATAAAAATAATTAGCTCTTGTAGACATTTAATTCCTCCTTCTCGGCCTGTACACCTTTTTGGCTGTGGTCATCCACATTTATTTGCTATTGCGGTCGCTATGGGAGTTGATCTATTTGATTCGGCTGCATATGCACTATTTGCCAGAGATGATCGTTTAATAATGCCATGGGGAACNGAAAAATTAGAGAATATTACAGAATGGCCAACNGCATCAAAAACATTTTTTGGACTAAGTCCNNANCAAATAAAATCCTATCCTAAAGAAGAAAGAACAAAAATTCTAGCAGAGTTTAATTTAGAAATCTCTATGAAAGAAATGGCTAAAGTTAGAGAANCTGTTAGAAATGGAAAGATATGGGAATACGTNGAAAGNAAGTCTACAGAGCACCCNTCTCTTGAAAAGGCTACAAAATTACTTTTAGAATGTTCAGATGATTTTGAATTCATGAATTGGGTTAAAGATAGTACAAAAGTTCAAAGAAAGAGGGGAGTTCTATGGTCAAAAAACATCAGTAATCATCCTTATGTAAAAACTTCAAAAGAACTGATTAATAGTAATTTAAACCACCCGAAACGAGATGCATTTGGAAATAATGTAAACAAAGAAGAATGGGATATAGTGTTAATTCATGGAGTNCAAGGTCCATGGAGAATGAAATGTAAAGAACTAATNCAAAATNTATTTTCAAAGTTTNAAAATATCCAAATATTTTTACAAACACCAATAGGAATTATACCTTATTNTCTTGAAGATTTAAACCCATTTTCACATATTAACGGGCCTGANGAAATTTGGGATTATAATNAAGATGATTTGAAATTAAAATACAACTCATTAACTANAATTCATGGTTTGACAACACCCAAAAAAGCTGTAGAACAATTAATAAATTCTGATTTAGAATTGAGTGATAAAGAATTAAATGAAGAGGATTTAGAAAATTATNTTGACACNTATTCAATAATNTCAAAAACNGNATTATTTACNGGATTAAACTTTGAAGTNGCTGAAGAATGGTTAAGTAATTCTTCATACCTTAAGGGAGGNACAAACAGAATTAGAAACGTATTTGATTCTGANGGNGAACATATNCTTTCGCCTAGATTAGAAGATGGAGGGATCTCATTAACAACAATAGGTGCCAAAAAATTATACGATTTTCACAACAATAAACANTGTAATATTCCAATAATAATTATTGATGAAGGTGCAGTCCCCTTTGTATCTAAAGGCAGAAATGTCATGCACGGATTTATTAATTCNGTAAATGGAANACTTAAACCNGGNATGCCTTGCTTAATTATAGACANTGAAAATAATTTAATNGCACACGGNATTTCCAATTGTACAAATTCAGANGCNATTGAANTAAAAAANGGAATTGCTGTAAAAATAAANTCGGGANTAAAATAACTCNACAACAATGCATGACATTGATAGTATTGGTCCTTGTGACACATACTGTTCTGAGGGTTTAATTTGAGTNTNGNTAATGTTGTAGAAACAATNAANCTCGTTAAATCATATGGAAANCATATTGCTTTAGATTCTATNAATTTGAAAATAAAAAGCGGTGCAACCGGCCTTCTTGGNCCTAANGGNGCNGGNAAATCAACATTATTCAAAACAATTCTNGGNNTAATTAGTATTACNTCNGGNGATGGNNTAGTTTTAAATCATAANATTCGTGAAGAAGGGCCAGTAATTCGTTCAAAAATNGGTTATATGCCNGANTATGATTGTTTAAANCCTGAATTAGAAGCCATCCATCAAGTNGCATATAGTGGAGAATTNTTAGGNATGAATCCATCAATAGCAATGCAAAGAGCACATGAAGTTTTAGAATATGTGGGATTAAAAGANCAAAGATACNGANCAATAGAAACATTTTCAACNGGAATGAAACAATCNGCAAAGTTAGCCTGTGGATTNATTCATGANCCNGAATTNTTNATTGCAGATGAACCAACAAATGGTTTAGANGCNGAACATAGAGATTTCATGNTAAACACACTAGGTCAAATTGTAAATCAAGGAGGNAGNAGTTTAATTATGGCTAGNCACCTAATGAATGANGTAGAACGTGTNTGTGAAAGAATTGTNATGCTTCACAAAGGNAAACTAATTGCACAAGGAAAAATAGAAGANTTGAAAGCAATAGAAAGAGANGTTGAAGTTCACGCATGGGGTGGTGCTTCTAAATTAGAAGAATGTTTACTCGANGGNGGATTAAAAGTAAGAAGGACNGGAAGAGTNCTAAGAGTNGTACATGTAGATGATTCNACATATGATCAAATAATTANTGCNGCCGCNAAATCAAATTGTCAAATCAGACGAATGCAAGACCACGAAGCNAGTTTAGAAGATTTNTTCATTAGAATTATGGAAACCTTAGGTTATGGAATTAAAAGTTCTGAAGAATTANTAGANAATAATCCAAATATAAAAAATGTTGATGCACCACTTGAACTTAAACAAGGAGGCGGNCTATAATGACTGANGATTTNTCCNTAGATTCAGAATTTCTTGGCCAAGAAGGTGCTAANGTAACNGGNTTTAGTAGAATGGAGGCGGCNTANGGTTCTGGAGACGGAGATGAANGTGCNACTGCNGCAGTTGCATCAAAACCNAATGCNGAAGTAGGNACTATTTTTGAACAAATNTATAGGCCNTGGAATGGAANCTTAAACTCNAGATGGATAAGAAATTGGTCAATACTTAGGCATCANATATACGGCATGTTTTCAAAAGGACATAGNCCNTGGGGATGGCCNGTAAGAATTTCNCTTCTAGTNTTATTACTCGGTTCACTAAATGATTTATTCTTNTCATTCCTTGGAAATGCTACTGGTGTTGAAGAGTTATCACGATTATTTTCACCATCTAGAGAAAATTTGTANGCNCATGTTTTAGGATTCTTNCCAAGAAATGTATTTTGTTTCCCTATTGCNGCNGCCCTNCTTGTAGGTGGNATGATTAGNGAAGANAGNAAAAATGGNACTAGTGCCATCTACTTTTCAAGACCAGTAAATCGTACAGATTACACGGTAATGAAATTTATTTCAGTTGCAATCTTATTGTCAATATTAATTGTTGGNACTTTAGCTGCTTACTATGTTGGAGATCTTGTTTTATCAGGTGAAGGCTGGGCTTACGTACTTGATACATTTCCATTATTTTTTGCTGCAGCAATTGCAGGANTATTACTCGTATTTACATATTCATCNATNGGTTTAGCATTATCNAGTATCAGTAGAGGTAAATTCTTCCCAGCAATCTCCCTACTTGGTATAATCTTAGGNACTAAATTCATTGCATTTTTAATNTCACAATTGTATAATGATAGTATTGTNTATCTACTTTCACCATATGATTGNATAGCTCATTTNGGTCAAAGAATGATGGGNATTANCACTACATATGATCACCCATATACTTGGAGCCTTGTTTCAATCATAATTATGAATGCAATTTCATTGTATGTTCTNACTGCAAGAGTNTCATCAATGGAGGTGACAAGAGAATGAATTCTAAAGAACAAAANGTTGAGAATTCAAATATTGTTGTNCCTGCATTAATGTTAGATCATGTTTCTAAATGGTANGGAAACATTGTAGGNTTAAACGATGTAAGTATCGCAATTAATGGNGGNGTTACNGGATTACTTGGAATGAATGGCGCAGGAAAATCNACTTTGTTTAAATTAATAGTTGGTAAACTTAAACCATCTCAAGGAACTGTCAGATTATTNGGAATTAATCCGTGGGAAAATAAAGCACCTTTTAGTNGAATAGGTTATGTTCCAGAACANGAAAAATTGTATGATTGGATGACNGCCTTTGATTTNGTCACAATCATGGCTAGACTATTTGGCCATTCTAGAGATNAAGCNGAAGANCGAGCNAAACATGTCTTGAAATTTGTNGGTTTAGATGATGTNATGCANAAAGAATTAGGGAAATACAGTAAAGGGATGAGGCANCGTGCAAAAATAGCTCANGCTTTGGTAAATGACCCAGATTTAATTATTCTAGATGAACCATTACAAGGTTGTGACCCACTTGCTAGAACCACAATAATGAATGTTATTAGGGAACTAGGAAGTATGGGAAAAACAATTGTTGTCAGCAGNCATATCTTAAGTGAAATAGAAAGAATTACAGAACAAATTGTAATATTACACAATGGAAGATTATTAGCACTAGGAAATCTTCATGCAATTAGAGATTTACTTGATAAACACCCACATAGAATTTCTTTAACTACAGAACAACCTAGAGAACTAGCGGGTAAGTTTTTGAATCATGAATCTGTTTATGGGGTGCACTTCCCTTCAAAAAATGAATTGTTAATTGAAACACATGATCTTGGAAAGGTACACAATGATATGCCATTTATTTTAGATAATTCTGGAATCAGAGTGACTGCAATAGAAAATCCTGATGATAACTTAGAATCTATTTTAGAATATTTAATGGAGGGTAGATGATGTCTAAAGATTCAAGACCTTTATCAAAAAGTGTTTGGTCCAAAATTGACGTTAAGTCATGGGCTATTACAGAATTTACCCTTCGTCAATATCAAACAAGAAAATCTACTTGGTCAATAGCAATGATTGGAATGTTGTTAGTTACACTTGTATTATTATTTTATGTAAAAGGGCAAACATCAATTATAGATTCAATAGATCAAGATGGTGATTCCTACGATTGGGATGGAGACGGTTACTCAGTTGCCCAGGAGTTACAATATGGTTCTGATCCAAATGATCCTGAAGATTTCCCTGATGTGCCCGCATTACCTCTTTCAAATTGGGTTGATGAAGATGATTTTTCATATTCAATGGATGGAGAAAATTGTCAAAGGAATATTTACGGCATTCAAACTGAAGGTATTTGTCAATTAAATGTTGATGATGACGGAGATTGTGAAAGAACCGATTGGGTATTACAAAATCAATTGTTAGGGCAAGGTGGTAAAGATTCTAACTTTGACAATATTGATTGTTCAATATTTATTAGTACAAATAATGGAATAAACATAATTCCAGATAGTTACGTAGATGAAGACCCAGACGATAACAAATATTTTCATGAAACCGTCCATAGAGCATTTGTTCTTGGTTTTGGAAAAATAGGATTTGCTTTCTTAATGGGTATATTTTTACCATTATTTCTTGCAACGGGGTTGATTAGGGATGAAATGGAATCTGAAACATTACATTATTTAATTGGAAAGCCAATTGCAAGAGGTGAATTCTATGCTTACCGCTTAGGGGGTTACCTTGTAATGACATGGGCATATTTAGCAATCTTAGTATTAATTATGAATATTGTAACCGGTTTTATTGCTCCTTCCGAATCATTTTTTAGAGTTCAAGACATCCAAATGTGGGCAGCCATATTATTCGCAAGTTGTTTAATGGTCATGGCCTATGGAACCATATTCTCAACTTTTGGAATATTTACAAAATATGGNATGTTNGCTTCTATATTCTTTGGAATATGGGAATTNATGATGGCCATGTTAACNCTTATAGGAACTGGATCNTTTTTCGTTACAAGAATGTCAATTGTATTTTGGGGNATGCAAATTATAGATTCTGCATCAACATATACNTGGANCGACTCNGAATATCTAATNGANCAAGGTAGTTATCATGANTTAGAAGGNNATCAAGCATTNGAANCNTTTTATGGNNTTCCAAGTATNGGTTCATCACCATTAGTAACATTATTTACATCAACNATAGTTTTGACNCTCATTACGTTTGCAGTNTTTTTNATAGGNCAGTCTGCTTTCAAACGTAAAGAACTNAAGTGAGGATTTCTAATGAAANAATTTGAAGGNCCATTACAAGATTTATGGNNNATGCCAGATTTGCCNAATATCAAACANCTTACTTGGGATTGGTGGTGGTGGTTAGTNATGTGGCCNTCAAAAAAATACCCTGGAAGAAGTGAACAGTTNATGGTNCTATGGTCTACGAAAGAAACTCCTTTNATNTCTGTTAATAATCATCTTTGGGCGGCTGGGAAAAANCCAAATTCNNANGAAGANAATTTACTAGTTCTNCCNGGTATGGTTGCNGGATGGTATTTTGATGGNGAGAAAATGTATGAACCTCTAGTTCTACAAGAGTCACGAATTGCAGCAATCTCTTCAAAACATAAAGATTGGCCCTCAGAATCAAATGATGGTGGTGCTGTTTTTGCTCTTTGNGAACANTTACTAAGTACTGGAATGGATGAAAANAAAGANAANTTTTGGATGAGAGTNCATTCTGACANGNCNGCNGTAAAAAGTGGTTCACCANAAAAGTTCGAAATACAAATGACTCCTTGGAATCCAGCATTATCAAAAGCTAGAAGNACATTTCANAAATATCAAAANAANCTAGGNTATGATATTCTTAGAATTCACGGATGCAANGCNAATATTACAATTGATAATAATAATTTTGAAGGTAGTGCTTATCTTCAAAAAGTACGNGTTCAAGCTCCNAGNGTNCCNTGGTATTGGGGNATTCTTCACTTTTCTGATGGTTCATATTTAGATTGGTTTTTACCCCATCTTTCANTACTTGCATTATCTTCATCTAACAAGCCATGGCAACTAAANGACTCTTTAGAAATACCNTTAAGAAANGCNGGTTTATTTCATGATGCNNAAAGGCAAAGGAGTGAAAAATTTACTAAACTAAAATTNAAAAAAATAAAGAGTAATTACAGCNTCGTAAATCAAAAAGGAGAAAAAGAGCAATTGCCACGTTTTGAAATTGAAATGTGGAATGNNAGAACAATGATTGTATTAACTGTTGAAGCTGTTTCTAGGGCCTATTGGAGNTTTGATCAGCCAACAAGNGGTGGTNTAATTTCTCATTTTTGTTATAATGAATATCCATTAAAAGTTGCNGGNATTGCAATAGAAGATGAATTCGGAATTCGTACACTCGAAGATTGGGAATGGATTCACGGAAATGCTGAACATAGTTGGGGTGTTTTACACTAAANTAGGATATTTTCTATTTCCCTTCAATAGTAAGTGTCAATAACATATTATCATTGGGGTTGGTTAGGGTTGACTATGTCCGACGAAGCAAATNAAATAGAAAACATAGACGAAACAGANCGTGAAAGAAAAAAATTTAACTTAATTCCTGGCGAAGATTTAATGCAAATACATAGACCTAGTCTTTTTGCTTTTGCAGGAATGTACATAATGGCATTATTAATTGGTGCAGTACATTACATTTGGACATTTATGCCTAGTGAAGCACCAGGTCAAGATCCCGGAGTTGTTCAAGAAATATTATGGAGTTTTGTATCAAGTTCTCTAGGTGAAATGCTAGGTTTCCCATTAGTAATGCTATTTCTTGCATGGTTCAATAGATGGATGAACATATCCTCAAGTACGAAATGGTTTACTACAACAATGATTGTAATTGCAGCACTTCCATTTACCGCATGGTTGATTAATGCATTCGCTGCAGACTCTCCTGTAAATTTCTTAAGTGGTTCATACCCTTACGAAATTGCAGGAATCTTTTGGATTGTATTTTTGTTTGTAAATGTATATTATTTCCAAAGATCTTTCTGTTATGCAATCACTACAGATGCTGTGATTTTCAGAAAAGACTTCATGNTAACTAACAGNGTTAGAAGAATCCTATACAGNAATTTCACAGANGTTATTACTCAACAAGGTCCNATTGGAACNATANTNGGATACGGNAATGTAGTTCCATTAACTGGAAGTGGCCTNGGNTTAGGNGAGNANACCATTGGNATTTCTGCNGGTGCNGCNGGAGGTGCACTTGACTCTAAAGAAGGNGAATCAGTCGCAACNAGNCTTCCAAAGAAAATTTTGAANATGTTCTTTGTTCTTTTAACATCNCANAGAACAATTAGAACTGTAAAACCTGANCCTGCTGATTGTTTCTATGGCGTAAGAAAACCTCAGGAAGTNGTAACGGTNGTAAATGCTAGATGGAAAGATGCAGATTCNGGTTCAACACTTGAAGAAATAAAAGATTTAATGGCTGCTCANGCTAAATCNGAATAATCTTCAAATAAATNNNTNNAGAGGANTTAATATGGNGTTAATTCCTCGAAAATTGATAGGTCGTTTATTTAGATNNNTNGGATANAATATTGAAAAAATAAAAAGTGGAGATGATTCTAAACTATACAATCANTTCCCTNAAGACTCTCTTNAAAATAAAAAGTTTCTAAACGTAGGAGCNGGTAAATTTCAACANAAATTTTGGACTAATATTGATTATGGATCAGAGCANTATGNAAAAATACAAACTAATTTTGTNGAATTAAATTTAATNGAGGAACCAAAATTNCCATTTGAAGATAATTCNATTGAAATAATTTACACNAGCCATACAATAGAACANATTACCNATAATNCNGTANTCAATTTTATTAAAGANTCTCANAGAATTTTAAAAAAAGNNGGNGTTTTAAGAATTACTTGNCCTGATTCAAAANTATTATTGAATAGNGTTAAATTCAAAGTNNAANATTTTTGGNATTGGAGANAAGAATGGTTCTTGAAANAATTNAATATNACTCCTNAAGAAATAGAATTAGAAGANTTTTTAATAAGNGAACTTTCTACAGCACGTTGTAGATTTTTTNANAATGTGAAGGACCCTCTNTNTCCTAAAGANGTCCNAGAAAAAATGGAAAANTTAGANGANNANGNATTTTTAGANTGGATNGTTGAAAAAAATGTTTTTGATGANAAATTTGCAAATTACCACATAAATTATTGGAGTTTTNAAAAATTANANGANATGTGCATAAAAGCNGGTTTTTCAAAAATNTANCNTTCTGGTTTTGGNCAATCNCTTAGTCCACCATTAACAAATACAAANTTATTTGATAATACACATCCAAAAATGTCATTATATTTTGAAGCAAGAAAGTGAGTTTTGNATCCGTTTGATTCATAGGCATGTTTCTACCAGCATCTANTGTCGGGAGTGACTGANATGAGTGAAGAATTAATGAAAGATGCAATAGAGATGTTTAGAAATGGAGANATAAAAGNAGCTGTTGCNGAATTAGANGNNAAATTAAAATCAAATGGAGATGTTGCACAATTACATCATTCATACGCNGAATTTGCAAATATGCTTAACATGGAAGAACAAGATGANGTANTTCCNGGTGGTAAAATNATGATGCATTACAAAAAAGCAATGGAATTAGATGAAGAAAACGATGAATATATTGCAGANTTTGCAAGTTTTGCATTAGAATGTAGGAGAATACCNGTTGCTGTAAAAGAATTTCAACGNTATGCAAAAAGANTAGAATTAGCNGANATACCAATTGATGANATTTTATANATGGCCGCAAGGAATATTGTAGATAGTATTGAAGTAATGGATCCTGANAAGAAAAANCCAATGGTTCAACCNTGGTTAAAACAAGCACTTATTTGGGCNGTTGGTGGACTAGGNTATTCAGCAGAAGATGCAATTAATGTAATGTCAAANGATTCATAATTGTGACTTAATATGAAAGTTGCCATAACATTTTCATATTTGGGNGATGAATTNCATGGNAGTCAAATACAACCCTCTTTGANAACNGTTCAAGGNGAATTAGAGAANGCTTGTANNCGNNTAAAATGGTCTCCTAATGGAGTGAANATAAGCAGTAGAACTGATGCTGGAGTAAATGCTAGAATGAATTTTGCAATTATTGATGTACCTGANGGNATAANAAATGANNTNCCAAAAGGCTTACTTAAAGGNCTNAATGATATTTTNCCATCAAGTATTTGTGTTTATGATGCTGAAGAGGTTTCTGATAAGTGCAATATTAGAAACGCAAAAATGAGAATTTACAGATATAGAATGGAATTACTCGAAGGTTGGNAAAAGAATATTGATCTTGAGGAATTTAATAAAGCATTAAATCTATTCTTGGGGGAGCATGATTTTTCAAATTTTTATAAAAAAGAAGATGAAAGAAGTACTATTAGAATTATTGAGGATATATCCCCATGGGTCTCTAATGAAAACAGAATCATTGGTTTTGAAATAAAAAGCAAGGGTTTTTTATGGAATCAAGTCCGGAGAATTGCAAATTGTATAAACGGATTACTTAACAACAATTTCTCAGAAAAAGATGTTATTAATTCATTAAAAGTTGGAAGCAAAAAAACAGATTTTGGTTTAGCACCTTCCAGGTGGCTTACTTTGTGGCATTTAGAGCATAATGATTTGACTAAGAAATTAAAAACTAGTTTTAGTGAACCTCCCGAAGTTAATGATTTTGAAAATGATCGCAGAATACATTCTATCATAATTGAAGTTGAATCAAAAAAACATCACGCGTGGCTACAATTTGAGTTTTCTCAAATGCTAAAATTAAAACTTGAAACTTAAACTAAGAAGTAAATNATTACGTTAAGTCCTTAATTAGTATCTATTTCAATTATTACAAAATCATCATCAGAAACTTCAATTGTTTTCCGTAAAAATNTAGGTGAGATAATCTCGATTACATCGACATGCCTAGTTAAATCAGGTATCAATATTGCAGATGGAATAAACTCAGATTTTGAAGATTTTATTTTACATTTAATAGCAGTAGCGCCTCCAAAACTTTTTCCATCCCTTAAGAAACCTCTAATTCTTACAAATTCAATATTTGATAAATCGATATTTTTTGCTTTTTCCAATACTTCATCAGAAATTCCCAAAGTATCAATTCCTGATTTTTTCCTCAAGGCCATAAACTTACTTAAATCTGAGTTGTCAACATTAATATTTAATGTTCCGGGCCATGCTTTTTCATTTAAAACCTCTAAAAATTGTTCTTGATAATGGGGTTGTGCCATAAAAATAGACGCACGGCCCAAACCGCTAGATACTGTACCTGAAAGGCGCATAAATAGAGCGGACTCGGGACTTATTCATCAATTCATTGTACGAAATCATTACAAAACTACAATGGCCTGATTACACCACGTAAGTCCGGAGATGATATGCCCGGAGACCAATCATGGATGAAAGAAAAATATTCTAATCTAGTTGAACAAGGTTTAGATTGGAAATTAAAAGCCTTAGAAACTGCATCAGAACCTCGTTGTATCGTAGATGGAAAACAAAACATCATGCTTTGTGCAAATAATTACCTGAACCTTACCACACATCAAAAAGTAGTTGATGCAATGATTGAAGCAACTAAGGAATTTGGTGCTGGTTCTGGTTCAGTAAGGGCAATTGCAGGAAATATGCAATTGCATGAAGATTTAGAAAGTACAATAGCTGAATTCAAAGGTGTTGAAGCTGCATTAACATATTCAGCGGGATATACTGCAAACGTAGGATTAATTCCAACATTAGTAGAGAATAACCAAGATTTAATTATCTCTGACGAATTAAATCATGGCTCAATTATTGATGGCGTAAGACTTACTAAGGCTAGTAGAGCCGTATATCCTCATAATGACACTGAAGCATTAGAGGAAATTCTTAAAGAAAATAAAAGTGCAAGAAGAAAATTAATTATTACTGATGGCGTATTCAGTATGGATGGAGATATTGCTCCATTAGACATAATCGCAGAAATTGCGGAAAAATATGATGCTATGGTAATGGTTGATGATTGTCATGGAGAAGGGGTTCTCGGTGACGGAGGAAGGGGAATCGTTGACCACTTCAAATTACAAGGAAAAATTGATTTTGAAATTGGTTCTTTCTCTAAAGCACTTGGTGTACAAGGAGGGGTTCTTTCTGGAAGTGAATCTGTAAAAAATCATGCCATTAATCATAGCAGATCATGGCTATTATCTGGAAGTCAGCCACCAGGTGTTGCAGCAGCACAAAAAGCTGCAATTGAAGTTCTAAGAGATGAACCAGAACACCACGCAAAACTTTGGAATAATACAGAATACTTTAGATCTGAAATGCAGTCATTAGGTTTTGACACGGGTGTTTCAGAAACTCCGATTATTCCTGTAATGTGTGGAGGCTCCCTCTTAGCAAAACAGTTATCCGAGGAACTATATAAAAACGGTATTTTTGCATTGCCTATAGTCTATCCGATGGTAGCAAAAGATAAAGCTAGGATAAGATGCATGATTAGTTCAGGCCTCACTAAATTAGATTTAGATACTGTAATCTCAACATTTGCCAATGTAGGCAAAAAATTAGGAATCATCTGATTTTTGTGAGAAACCTTCCACGATTTCATTTAATTCGAAATCTTCTTGAATTTCGAACAAATCTAAATTATTTTCAAAAGGATTGATATTTTGTTCAATCATATTCAACAATCTCCATCTTGGCGCCCAAGAAAGATGGATATATACAGGGCCTGGGAACATCATCAAAAATAAACCTAAATCATTCACCCAAAAAGGAACATTAGACAAACTAATTGAAAGGGTCAAAAAGATTAATCCTAAAAATGGTGATAAATAAACTAAAATTCTTGGAACAGCAACAGGCATCCTTTTTGTAAGATTTACAAACAAAGACGAAATTCCTCCAAGCAAACTTAAAATTAACAAAAGAGATAATGAATACAATAACCACCCTGTAAACCATTTATTTAAATCCCAATTTGACTCATAACCAAAGGGTAATAATAACACAAGAGAGAGTAATAATCCGTAAAAGGAACCAATAAATACAGGATGTGAATATGTTAATGGTAATTTTGAAAAACGGGCTGAAAGATTACCTCCTTCTAGCAAGATTTTTTGTTCTATTGGGAAATCGTTTACCATTGCCCTCCAATTATTTTCAGAAGTCACTAAGTTTCCGGGTGAATATTCACTCCTTAAATTAGAAGGTACTTTTTCCCAATAATTTCTCATTTCTTGCCCTTAGAAAATTTACGAAAAATGGCACCGGGTTTTACATTAAACTCTCCTGGATTTGTTTTTGGCCAAATTCTTTCTATATCTATACCATCCTCTTCTTCACGAACCCTAGCATTTTCAATTTCATCTTCAACATTATTTTGTGCATCTCTAATTGCCAATGCCATATTTAACCATTTAATCAATTCTGATTCAATTTTTTCATTGTTTTCATCTTGGAAATTTGCTCCTAATAATGGCTTTGATACTTCAAAAAAATTTTCATTACCTTTCTCACCAATTAAAAGTCCAGTTCCTTCGAAATTTTTTACAACTCTACCTTTTCTTGGTAATACTTCCCATTTTTCTAATGTTTTATAGGCCACTTCAGCTGTATCTACATCATGTTCTTCCTCAACCCAAGGATGTCCTAAATTAACTGCAATCGTATTCATTATTGTTTTTTTTCTTTGAAGTTCTATTAAAAAAAGTCCAATCATAAATAATGAAGGTAATATAAAAATAATTGAAATAAGTTTAGAAACAAAAATGAACAATAATGCACCAACTACAAAAAAACATATAGCTTTCAAAATATGTAACAAAGATTCATTCAAAATAGTTTTTCCAGACGCTAATTTACTTAAAAGAATAAAACCAACTGGGATTTCATTGTCGTCCATGTATTGGGCATTTGGTCAAAGTGAATAAATCTCGCCAATCAGAAATTATCTAATAATTACAATTTTTATCTAATTATAGCCCATGAATTCAAGAAGTAATAATCGACAACACAGGAAAAGAGGAGATGAATTGCTAGATTTACCAATTGGCGTAATTACTGAAAAAAGGAGAGGAGGGCCTTCAGTTTTATCATTACTAGCAAAAGATCTAATTGCTACAAAAGTAGACTCTTATATTCGCTCTGAGATTAAAAATGAAACTTCTAGAATTGGATATGTTGTTTTCAGAGAAGGAACGCCTTTAATGGCTATGCATTCGGGAAAAGAAAACCTTCATGCTGCTAATGCATTAGAAAAAATAGATGATGATGCTGCTGATTTAGACTGCCTATTGACCGTACACAGGAATGTTGATGTAGATTTATTATTACAAACATTTCCTAGTTCATTACTAAATTTAGATTTAAACTTAGATGATGATAAAAATTCAGAATGGTGGAAACAAAAAGAAATTAGTTCAAAAACGTGGACTAGTTCAAAAGAATTACCTGAACAGAAATTTGATACAAATAATTCTCCAGAGTTCGAAAGGGCTATAGAAGCAAAAATAAGAAGAATGAAAGGAGAAAACCTTTCTGAATTATATCCTGGACACGCTTATTTGATTTCTGAAAGTAATCCAAATAATGCATTAAAATTAGCATCTAAATTGTCAGAAATAGAACATAAATTAATGATAATCTCTAGAATTCCAGGTTCTAGAATTAATAAAGAATTTGATATTCAAATAAAATCATGTTTCTGGCTTACAGAAAAATCCCAAGGTGAAGAACAAATAATTGGACCTCAACTAGAAATATTATATTCTGAAATAAAAGATTTTTTTGAAAAAACTCCGCGTAGTGTAGTGGTTCTTGATGGATTTGAATTTCTATACGCAATTCACGGAAGAGATAGAACACTGGATTTCTTACGAAGATTAGTTGATGTTTCAACTACTTCAGATGATTTAGCATTTATTCCTATAAATCTTGAAGCTTTTGATTCTCGTTCAAGAGCATTAATTAAACGCGAATTAGACCATTTGAATTCCAAAGACATTGAAGATTGGATTTTATCACCTGAAGATTTAGAAGGGCACCTTTTCCATCTTCCAGATAAACAAGAGATTCTTTGGAATGAGATTCTAAATTCAAAAAATAATACTGTTAAAAATACTAAATCGCAAAAAGAAATTCCAATAATCCCTGAAGTAATTGAAATCAAAAAAACACAAAATAACGAAATTAATAATGAAGGTAGCAGATTAGATCTAAGTGGCATTATTGAACAGTGGGATGAAGAAGATTCAATAAAAGTAAATTCTCCTGAACATGATATTGAATCTGAGGTTTTAGAATTTGAAGATAAATCAATGGTTTTTGAAGAACATAAAGGACCCAAATCCCCTACAAAAGTTAAACTTTTAGGAACAAAACAAAAAATAAGAAAGTCGAGAGGTTCTGGAAAAAATACAAGTCTTGAACAGGCCTCAAAAATTACTAAGAAAAAGGAGTTGAGAAAAGGAAAAAACCCTGTTCAGATTAAAAAAGATAAAAATAAAACCTATCGTCAATATTATGATGCTTCTAAACACAAGGGCAATTCGGGCGGACAAGATTGAAGCGGGTTCCAAGTTTCCTAGATGATGCAATTTCGGCTGCTCAGAAGAGATTAGGCATTGATAACAAGCCTGTAGAAAATAAAAGAAAAACTGATACTCGCCCTAGTTTACTAGAGTTAAATTATAAATCAAAACCAAGAGTAAGTTTACCAATTCATTCACATAACAAAAAATCTTGGTTAATAAAAAATGATGATGAATTATCATTTAAAGAAAATAATTTATCAAAAAAAACTACGCGTGGACCTATTTGGAAAGTTGCTCTTGATGAATTAAATAAAAATGAACACGATACTACGGACTTGACTTTTAACGAAGTTAATTCAACTAATTGGCCACCGGTTTTATCCTCAAATATTTCAAAAACAATGGATAGTTGGCATGTTGTAGAAGAAAATAGACAATTAACAAAAACAATTGAAGCAGTAATTAAAAGACCTGGATCTCATTTGAATCCAATTCACATTAAAGGAACTCCAGGAGTAGGTAAAACACATATTTCTTTAGCTACTGGCTATGAGATTCAATCCTTATATGGAAATGAATCAGTGAGAATTATTCGTTCAAGCACTCTGGCTGATAATTCAAATGAATTACCTACCTTAGCTCAAAATATTTTAAATCTAAAGATGATTATTATTGAAGATTTTGAAGAATTAGAAAATAATTTGTCAAGAATGCAAGCTTTGAGTAATTGGTTAATTTGGAATATCAATAATGGTATACAAATCATAATTACTTCAAATGGTACTATCAATTTAGAACAACAAAGTGGAGATACAAAAAGGCTACTAGAATCTAGTATCATGTTTAATATTAATGAGTATACAAACACCAGTAAAATGAGGATTTTAAGGAGAATTGGAAATGAAAGGAATGTTATTCTTTCAGATGAACATTTATCAATATTAGTCTCTACAAAAAAGAATCTACCCAGTTTATTGTCTGCATTTGAGAAGTTTGTTATCGCACAAAAAGATGGGACTTTATCTGCAAACCCTGAAGAAGCAATTGCAAATTTAGATGGAGTGAAAACACTATACAACACAATGTTTTCAGAAGACATCATCAATTCTGCAAAAGATATCGCTTCAAAAACAATTGAGTCTACTGAAATTAAAGATTTTGATTTGAATTCAGATAGTATAGAACTTAATTTGGATTTGGATTTAGATCTTGAAAACCTACCAGAATTAAATGAACTCCACTCTAAGAGTAATGAAATTATCGAGGAAGATAATCAAATAATTTCAAAATGGAATGAAAATTTAAATTTACCAACTAAAGAAGTTGAATCTTCTGAATTACTTGGAGAATTGAGTGGTCACGGATTAGAAAGAATGGCAGATGTGGGCATGGCATTTGAAAAATATAATGATATTTTAGAAAATATAGAATCTAGAATCACAGACATTTCTAAAACTCTTGAAGATTCAGACACAGAAATACTACTTCAACTAGCTGATGAAATGTCAGATTTAGAATATTCATTACAAGATTTAAAACCATTAATTAGTGTTTTAGATAAAGAGTCGTTTACAATAGAACCAGAAAAGGAAATAGATTTACCGAATTTAGATAAATTGAAAGAACTTGATGAATATATCCCAAATAACGAGTGGAATTTAGATTCTGAAAAAATAGAAATGGAGGATTTATTAAATGGAGAACTGAATCCTGTAAATTATCCAGTATTAATTCCAACAAATAATGCTAAGTTGCAAGAAGAAGAATAAATTATGGATGTTGTATTTTGAACCCATTTAAGAAAAGAAGGAAATGGTGGGATTCTGGACTTAAATTTTCATGCCTTCCTGACTGTGGTAAATGCTGTAATGAACCTGAAGGTATTGTTTATCTTTCACTAAAAGACATGTCTAGACTTGCTTCTTATCATAATCTCTCCTTGAATGAATGGATTAAAAGAGATTGTAGAAAAAGTTCTGATGGAAGATACATCTTAAAAAGTAATCAAGAAAAAAAGATATGTATCTATTTTAATGATGATTTAAATTGTGACGTCTATGATTCAAAACCAGATCAATGTAGCGCTTTCCCATGGTGGAATGAAAATCTAGTTGATAAAAATTCTTGGGAAAAAACAAAAGAAATTTGTCCAGGAATTGACCATCCTAAAGCTCTTATAATTAATAAAAAAACAATAAATTTTTGGATTGAAGTGGATAAAGTTTCTGAAAAAGGAGTTAAAGATTCAGAACTAAGTTTTTGAATTTTAATGCGACGCACTTATACATAAAATCATGCAGGCTTAAACCCTGAGGTTGTCTAATGGGAGATGGTGACGATATTCTTCTTGAATTAACTAAAAAACATCTAAACATTGGATTAAGAGGAGTCCCTGTTGGAACATGCAGAACAAGTTTTGTAACTCCTGAACAAGGGGTTCATTATTGTGGTTATCCAATAAAAGATCTTGCTGAATTAAGAGCGGAAGATGTTGTATATCTATTATTCCATAAAGAATTACCTACAATCGATCAATCAGAAGCATTTAGAAGAGAGTTGTCGAAAAGAGGAACTATCAACCCCGCAATAGTTGATGTATTACACACACTTCCTATAGAAGGGCATCCAATGCAATGGTTATCTGTAGGAATTGAAACTTTAGGAATGTATTCTCAAGAAGGAGATTGGAGAAGTAATGCATTAAATTTAGTTGCACAAATGCCAATTTTAATGGCTCTAATCATGAGAATAAGGGAAGGAAGAGGCGCTAATTTAGAGGCATCTCAGCCGGAGTTAGGTTTGATTAGAAATTTTGTAAACCTACTAAATCTCCCTGGTGCTGATCATGAAGTTATGTCAAAAATTCTTTCAACATTTTTTGTATTACACATGGATCACGGTGGAGGTAATTTATCAACATTTACTGGAAAAGCTGTTGCTTCGGGACATGCTGGATTGCATTCAAGTATGGTTGCAGCAATGAATGCTCTTTCTGGACCTCTTCATGGCAGAGCTAACCAAGCCACATTAGAATTTGTAAAAAGCATAGGAAGCGATAATGAAGAAGATGTTGAAAAATTTGTTAGAGCTGAATTAATGGCAAAAAGACCAATTTTTGGTTTTGGCCATGCTGTTTTAAGAAAAGAAGACCCTCGGGCAACAATTCAGTTAAAATTAGCAAAAAAAATATGCCCTGAAGATAAAAATATCAAAATAGTTCAAACATTAAACAAAATTGTTCCCTCAATCTTATCAGAAATACCTAAAATAACAAATCCAAATGCTAATGTAGATTTGGTATCTGGTTCATTGCTAAATTTTATTGGCTTTACAAAACCGGAATATTACACCACATTTTTTGGTTGGGCAAGAACAGCAGGAATTGGTGCCCAAATTGTTGATGAAAGGATGGTTTTAAGAGACGGGAAAGGTGTTCCAATATACAGACCAAAATACATTGCAGAAGGTCAAAAACTACGTAGACTAGACTAATGAAAAATTGGTCTTGGAGTATTTCCGCATCCTCTATGTCCAATTATTCTTACAGATTCCCATGGCAATTTGTTTTCCTCGGATTCTGTAGTTAATTTTTCAATTGACTTTTCCCAGTACCATTTTTTACTCCATAACTCGCAAAAATTCTTTCTTTCTATTTTATTCAATTCATGCCATGGAGAGATTTCTCTTGTAGCTTCTTTAATCAAATCTTCATGGTTTTCAACATCTGTATTTCTGAACCTATGATTCCATTTTTCATTTAATGGCTGAGTTGAAGGTCTAGTCCATCTTGCAATTCCCTCTGGTAGTGAATATTGATTTGATTTTAAATTATCAGTTAATACACTAATTCCTGCCTCATACAACTTCAATTCGTCTTTAATCATGCCTGGCCAAATATATATTGGAAATCCCTTTCTCAACTTTAATAATCTCTCAAGAGGTTTTCCAGACAAACCATATGTTCTATCAAACCTCAATTTGTTTAAAGGTGGAATGAAATATTCTAAAGCGCATGGCAAGATTGGAGAACCTCTCTTTTTTTGTTTATTTATCATTGATTTTAATGTTTTAAAAGAAAATTCTGATGTTGCATAAAAACGATTTAATTTTCGAGTACCAAACCTAAGTTGATTTGGGAATAATGAAGATACATTCCATTCAAAATTTATTTTTTTTGCTGTATAATTCATATGTTTGAAAAAACCATAAAAAATAACACTTTGCTTGGGGATTTCAGCATTATCTAGCAATTCGGCACATTGTTTCAAAATTTCACCCACATAAGGTATGTTTTTCCTAGATGTGAACCACCCGCCACCAAAACCACTAGATGGATGAGGTATCTTAATTTCGATATTCATTATTTTACCTTTAGTTCTTAATCCTTCAGAAATAGTAGGATCATTGATCACCTCTTTAAATAAAGGAAAACCTAATTTTTTAAGATCGAAACTTGAATTTTTTTCTACGAATTGTGGTAAATCACCACGAAGTTCATCACTTACTGCAAGTTTTCTATCATGATGGAGAATTAATTCACCATCTAAAGTAGATCTAACATCAAACTCAATCCCATCTGTTAATTCAATTCCTCTAACTAATGAAGGTAAGGTATTTTCCTTCAGAATATTTTCCACGTCGGACATGTCTACTATCCTCTCGAGGGTGGTGACGCAAATAAACATCTTCATTTTTAATTAAGATATACTCAAGAATCATAACCTGCCAGTATAACGGGTTAATGATTTCATGTCAGAACATCCAGATGAAAAGTCTAAGGCAATTCGAGGTTATGCATTTTACGACTGGGGTAAATCTGCATTCGAAACTAGTGTTACTACAGCAATCCTACCTTCTTGGTTTGCTTATTTATTTCTTGAAGCAAATGGGTTAACAACTACGCTTGGTGGAATTGAAATGTCAGGAACTGCAATTTGGTCTTATTCAATTGCTGTAGCGACTTTGATTGTTGCTTTAGTAAGCCCATCTTTTGGAGTAATTGCAGATCGCAGAACTATCAAAATGTGGTGGTTAAAAGTTCTGACAATTCTTGGTGCAGGATCAACATTTTTACTGGCGGCAGCCCCATTTCTCCCAATAAATTCACAATGGGCATGGCTGATGATTATGTTCGTCCTAGCAAACATTGGATTAAATGGTGCAGGAGTCTTTTACAATGCACTACTTCCACATTTAGGCGATGATGATGAATTAGATTCTATATCCAATAAAGCATTTGCATATGGATATTTAGGTGGAGGAATTCTACTTGTAATTCATCTTGGTTTAGTAATGGGTATTGGTTCGGAAACGATTCCATTCTGTATGGCTTCATCTGGCGTCTGGTGGTTTGGATTTGCATTAATCACTTTCAAATATGTTCCAGAACCTGAAATTGAAAAAGAAATGGAAAAAATGAGTTTTTTAGAAACATCGAAATTCGCATTATCTGAAGTAAAATCTACCCTAAAAAACCGCAAAGAATTCAAAACATTATTCTTCTTTATGTTGGCATATTTCTTCTATATTGATGGGATAAATAGTGTAACAGCACTTGCAGGAGTTTTTGGTCCAGCAGTATTGGGATTAACTACAACTGATTTGATTTTAACAATATTAGTTATCCAATTTGTTGCTGCACCTTGTGCCATAGGTTTTACTTACTTGGCTGAAAAATGGTCTACTAAAAAAGCTCTACAATTATCTTTATGTGTTGCTACATTTGTAGCAATTTTAGCACTTACATTTGCACCCCTTCAACTAGAAGAACATACAGAATATGATTTACAGTATACTTGGGACAATGCTAATTCAACATACGCTGTAACTTATTTAGCAAACCTAGGTGAATTAGCTCAAGATCCTGAAAATGAAGAGCAGCTTTGGGCAGTAAAACATAGAGATGTATTACCTGTACAAGTTAACGAAAAAATTGATGAAGGTTTAGTTTTAGAATGGGCAACTGATTCTGATGGAAATCCAGCTACAATAATCCTTACAAACTATTCAATGCTTGAATCATTAAAATCACAAATCGAAGATTCTCGTTACAGTTTAAGTATCAATGGAAGTGAAAACGAATCTGTTGTTACAGGAGTCAATCACCCTACAAACATTGGTGATGGTCCTCTTGATTTCATAGCAAAGGGCATGAGAGATTTAGTTTGGCAACCATTAGGAATTAACGTTACGTTACAATTTCTACTATTAGGAGTATTATTTGGTTCTATAATGGGGGGAGCTCAAGGATTATCTAGAAGTTTATTTGGAAAAATGGTTCCAGAAACAAGGAGTGCTGAATTCTTTGGTTTCTTTGGTTTCTTTGGAAAGGTTGCTGCTTTCATAGGTCCACTACTTTATGGAACAATAGTAATATTTTTTGACGATAGAGTTGCAATACTTGGAATTGGTTTACTAATTATAATAGGTACAATCATGATGTTATGGGTTGATGTTGAACAAGGAATTGAAGATGCAAAATTAGAAGATGAAAAAAATAGAGCAAATTCATCAAATTAATTTTAACGTATTACTCTATAAAGCAATAATGAACACTCAAATAAAATAATCATGGGCGCAGCGACCAAGAGTAATGAAAGTGGATCTGGAGGCGATAAAAATGCCCCTAAAATCACTGATGAAAACCAAATATGTCTTCTATATTTAGTTAGATCCGATCTTTCAAAAATTTCAAATTTAAGTAACAACATTACTATTATTGGAACTTGGAAGCCCAATGCACTAGCAAATACAAGTGAAGAAATAAAACCTGAAAAGTTCGTTAATGTCCATTGCGTTGACAAATCAGCAGCAGCAGCATCTTTAGCCAAATAATCTAATAAAAAAGGCACTAAATATTCTATAGCATAAAATATCCCCAAGAACATTAAGGTTAATGATGAAATTGCAATTATAATTGCCAATAAATTAGGGTTTGGCAATTTTAAATCGGCTTCTTTCATTCTCTCCCTAAACGTATCGCTTTTAGCTAATAATCTTGCCATCTCAACTGAAAAAATTATTCCAGTTAACATTATTGACAAATAAACAGAAATCCTTACTTTTAGTAAAATTAATTCAACAGGATGAAGAACAATTACATCAGTAATATTAGCAGGCCGAAAACCAGTTTCTTCACTAACAAGCCAAGCAATAAATTCACCTGCTAGAGGATAACCAATTGTGAATACTAAAACAAAAAATGCTGCGAAAAATCTAGCTCTTTTGCGCATTAATTGTGATATTTCATGAAGGATTTTACCTCCTGGACTAGACAATAACTCTTCAATATTTGATTCTAAATCATTAACCATTAGATTCACCATTTTTCTTATGCTGAATTTCTGTTGCTAAAACTGTATTTGACATTAACATAGCAACAGTCATTGGCCCTACACCACCTGGGACAGGAGATAATAACGATGCAACATTTTCAACACCGGGATGAACATCTCCAGCTAATCTCCAACCCCTTTCATGATTAGAATCATCAACTCTATTTATTCCAACATCAATTACAATCGCACCAGGCTTGACCCAATCTGGTTTTACCATCTCAGGTCGCCCAACTGCTGCAACAATAATGTCTGCACTCAAACATTCTTCTTTTACATCCTTTGTTCTTGAATGAACTACAGTAACTGTAGCATCAGCACCACGAGATGCTAACAATAATGCTTGAGGCATACCAACATTGAATGAACGACCAATTACAACTGCCTTCTTACCTGACATCTCAACATTACCCCATCTTAACATCTCCATCACACCTGCTGGAGTGCACGGAATCATTCCATCTAGACGTCCTTGCACAATTCTACCCAAATTAATAGGGTGAAATCCGTCAACATCTTTTTCAGGATCAATTAAATCAGTCAAAGAACCTTCATCCATATGAGATGGCAATGGCGATTGAATTAAGATTCCATGTAAATTTGGGTCATTATTTAATTTTTGAATTTCTTGAGCAACCTCTTCTTGTGGTGTTTCTGAAGACAATTCAATATGAGTAGATTTTATTCCTAACCTCTCACAAGATTTTATTTTATTTCTGACATATACGTGAGATGCAGGATCATCTCCTACAATAATCACTGCCAAATGTGGTTGAACTTTACAATTTAAAATTCTTTTTTTCAGTTTCTCTTCAAGATCTGCCGCACACGCTTTCCCATCCAATCTTACTGCGGTCATGAAACTCCGACTAAAGTCACTCATTTCATCCTAACTACATGAAAATAAAACAAGAAGTTCAAAACCAGTCTATGTATCGGAGGTATGAAGCCAATATAGCTTAGCCTGGTAGAGCGGCTGATTTGTAATCAGCAGGCCGAGAGTTCGAATCTCTCTATTGGCTCCAAAATTGCAGCCTTGCAGTGCAACGTTTTAGGACCACACGCACCCCTTTTTTTCCGCACTTTTTTGTTGTTCGAAAAAAGGGTCAGGCACCCCCCTAAAAATAGGTCATTTTTAGGGTCAAAATAGCGTGGTCTTTAGATCAAATTAGGACCACGAAAAAATAAATTATGCAGTAACATAACTACTGATTGTCCCCGCGGACAATGAACCGTTTCGCGATGCAGAAAGAGCAGGTAATAGGGACTTAAAAATCACTTTAATTCTTTTGAATATTGAAGATATTCAGATTCAAGTTCTCTAATTGATTGGCTTAATTTTTCATCTTCCCATGAATTTAAATCTCCTTTTAATCTGTCAATTCCTAAAAACCAAACCGTTTTATCTCCTAATCCATTAACAAAAGATAAAGGTATCATAATAATCAAAGTTAGAAGTATTAGTGAGATAAAGGAGACAATTAAAGTCCTTAACGAAGTTATTTCTATTGTAGGATTCGTATTAAGGATAATTAAAGAAATGATAATAGCAATTACAAATTTAGTCCTTGTTCCATAACTTCTTATTTCTA
>PBHR01000008.1 GCA_002720275.1 Methanobacteriota archaeon | reverse complement strand
GGAGCAATGATTGTATTTATTGCATTAATTCTGGTTGCAGCTGTAGCATCTGCCGTAATTATCCAAACAGGAGAAAAATTACAACAAAATGCTCAGCAAACTGGGGATGACACACAAAGAGAAATCGGAGGTAAAATCACAATAAATAGTGCTTATATTCTAGATGCTACATCTATGAGGCTTTATTTTGAATCTGCACCAGGCAGTGGAACATTATCTACAACAAATATTGCATGGCAAGTAGCATGTACGAATAATGACGCTGCTGCAACTGCAGCTGGATACCAATTCACGGCTGGCGCATTTGATGATGATGATGATACAGATGTAGCGCAAACAGGAGACACATTCACAATGGATGACCCTGATGCTGATGCTGCAGCTGTAGCTCCAGGAAATAGACAAGCTACAATTGCACCTGGTTCAGCCTATGTAATTGACATTGTAGTTGACGGTGGAGCTGTTGGAGGAGGAGATGAATGCACCTTTGGCCAAGTTGGTATCAATGGAGAAATAACACTCTGGATCCACGTAGAAGGCGGAGGTTCAACATACGAAGTCATTTTAATTTCCGACACAACACCTGGATCTTTATTGATTTAAGTGGATTTGTTTAATCAGTGCAGTTTACTTACTGCAACGATTGAACATAAACTAGTCGAAAGAGGTTGTGATTGATATGGCTGTGAGGAATCAAGGAAGTCAAGATGCAGTTGCCATGGCAGATGACATGGCAAGGCTGAAAGCACTTTCAGATGTTGCTATTGATGAGGTAGCTACGCCTGATGCAGGAGTGCTTACAGCTGATGAGGCTTGGACGATTTCAGCAGAGCCATCTAAAGTTAGAATAGGATCGGGTGCATCTGCAAATACTCCGATAAATGTTCCTTCGTTGGGGAGTTCCCCCTTCCCTACGAAGGCCCAGCCTGCAGCACCAGCTCAGGTCGATACAGGTGCATTAGAACGATTGGTATCCTCAAGAATGGATACTGTGGAAGATTCTATGAAGGCAATGGAGATTAGATTATTGGAAATGATTCCACAACTTGCACAAGTTGTCAATACCCCGGAGGAGGGAGATTCAGAAACTAGCGGAGATTCAGAAGAGTCACCAGGAAGTGAAAATGGAGATTCTGCAGATGATTCTGGCACAGTTCAATCCGGTTCAATGGATATTAGCCCAGATATGGATGCGTCTGAGAAAAAAATGGATTCATTAATGGAGTTATATGAAGCTCAGGCCTTAGCCTTGAATCCATTTTTAGCAAACCCGAGTGGGATTTCAGATCAGTTAAGCCAAAGAAACTCTGTGGGTCCTCATATGCTTGCAGCATTGTTGTTAGATAATTTAACAGGTATGGGTGCAGCATCTTTTACCAGGAAAGCAATTAGTTCAAAATTACTTAGCGATGCAGAAGGTACAGTTTTACTTTCAATAGTTGAATTAGCAGAACCAGGTGATCCTGATTCAGCACTCTCAGATGCATTGCCAAATAGATCGCTTATGACTTTCATAACGTTATTAGAAAGTTGGAGAAGTAGTCGCCAAGTTAGCACGGAGGGCTGAGATGTGGGTTCTTCGGTTGGAATTGGCGCTCTAATAATGGGCGTAACCCTTCTATCTGTATTTGCTGTTGCTACAACCGTAATTAGCAATCAAGCTGCAGTAGCTCTTGAAGTTACAGATCCTGATGTAATTGACAAACCAGAGTTGTCATTATCAAATCTAGCAAACCCTGGTACAGTAACCAATGTTGTGTTTACTCAGGGAACGGATTATTTTCCAGGTGCTCTAGTATTTTCAGATGTTTGTGATGTTGTTCCTACAGGATCATTTACAGTTACAACGGAAGATTTTAGATTTAGAACTTTTGACGAAGTTGCAGATGGCTTAGATCCTATTGGTAATTATAACGATACTGGATGGATAGGTGTACATCCTACAGAAGGAGATTACTTTCAATTTAATGATTTAATTGCAGAAGCACCCGGTAGTGAAGAAAGGTGGACGGTGTGGTATTCTGTAAACCCCTCTCTTAATCCAGATCCAGGGTTTGGTGTTAGTACTGATGAGGCTCCAACACCAGCGGGATCAGATCCATCAAGGATGATTGAGGTTAATATTGATGAAGGAGATAATGCTGAACAAGTAAGAGATAAAACAATAAATGCATTACAGTCAACTCCAGCAATTCAAATAACTTGGACTACTTTTGCAACAGATCAGGTAAATGGTGTTTATGATAATTCAGGACCAGTATCCTCATGGGTAGGCGGAAATTCTCCATTGGTGCTTGAAGCCACTACACCTGGAGGCGTAATTGATACTGCATCACTTGGTCTTCCGAATAATGGTGGAAGTGGTTGTTCAACTCAACCCGATGTTGATGCATGTGCTTCTTGTGGAGGTGCTGGAGATGAAGATTTTTTAGCAGTAATGGAATGGGATTATCGTTTTGATATTACAAATGATGGTGGAACTCCAGTGAAACTTTCTGAAATATTTTCAACTATTAATGGGGGTACTACTGAAGTATTATCTTCAGTACCTGCATTTACTGTAGAGTATCTTTTCCCTGGAGAAACAATAAATGTAGTTAAAGATGAAAATACTCCAGATTCATTGGAAAGAGTAGCAATATCTTCACATGGAATGAATGTTGCAGTAGAGACGTAAGGGTGATTTAATGGCAGATGGAGGGGCTTCAAACATGATTCTTTTGATTACAGCATTACTTATTTGTGGTGCTGCCTCTGCTATTTTGATACAATCTTGGACTGACACAGCTGCCTCAGTAGGAATCAATCAAGAACAATTAGCATTAGATTCAAAAACAAAAGTCACTTTTTCTGGAGATTTAGCAAAAACAACTTGTAATGAAGCAGATGATCGAATTACAATATATTTGCAAAATAGTGGTAGCTCAATTCTTGATGAAACAGAATTTGGTGGATTTATTGACGGGCAATCTTCATCTATCGTTGGAATTCCAACATTTTTAAATGGAGCGACTGAATGGAGTTCTGGAGTTGTAGTTGAATTTACTTTACAGTCATCTGTGAATTTAGAATGCGATGGTACAGAGGAAAAGAGAGTTACTGCTGTAGTTGCAACAGTAGCATCTGGCGGAGTAGTTGGTTCGGATAGTGTTACAGAGGTGGTAAAACTTGGTTGAAGTTCCAGAAGCAGATGGTTTTAATTTTGAATTAGATCAAGATAGTCTTGCAGATAGTATGGGGTTAAAATTGCCTTCAAGATCACTAATGGTAGTTACAGCTAAAGTAGGTGGAGGAAAAAGTTTAATTTCTCAAAGACTAACTTTTGGATTATTAGAAAATGGTGCAAAAGTAGTTTATGTTACAAATGAATTGACTACAAGAGGATGGATAGAACAAATGCATAGCATTGGTTATTGGGTTACTGAACATATTAAATCAGGGAAATTATTGGTTGTTTCAAGTTTTGGAACTGTTGCAGACGAAGTTGATAATGTTACAATTGATGATCTGTTTGAGAGTGAGGGATTGAAAGTAGCCGATGTGATTATTATTGATTCACTTTCAGAATTATCCAAAGGTGTAGACGCCACCTCTTTACTTTCTAAATTAAGAAAATTTTGTTCAAAAGGACATACTGTTTTAGTTACTTGTGATCCAGATCAAATGGATTCAAATTTTGTACAACAACTTAGGGCAACTTCTGAAGTTGCTTTAGATTTACAGACTGCTATTGTAGGGGGTGCAATGACAAGGACAATTGTAGTAACAAGGTATTTACGTGCTGCTGGACCTTTACAATCTACAATAGGTTGGCGTGTTGAACCAGGGATGGGCTTTATCGTAGATATTACGGCAGTAAGTTAAGGTGTTAAAATGGCTGAAAATTATCCAGAAATAGCACCCGGAGATACTGATGGGTTACTTGCAGCATATCCTCATGTTCGAAAATGGGTTATGGATTTTGAAGCCAAATTTGGTTCAAGGCCTCAATATTATGGCCCACTTGACAGAGGTGCAAAAAGTATCAAACCGTTAAATTTGATTTATGTTACAAAACCACCTATTTTTGTTCATATGTATCGTCCGGCAGACGGTGAAGAAGGTGCTGGACAAACTTTGTGGTTTGGTTTGGAACCTCAGTTAAATGAAGAAGAGGAATTGATTAGACGTTCTTTAATTGAAATTTTACTTCAAGAAGCACCAGCTGCACCATCCTTCACATCTGATTTAGAATTTGAGTCAATTCTTTCTGGAATGATTGATAGGTATACTGTGCTTCCAAATGAAACAAGTGCAATTAACAGAAGCGGTAGAGTTTGGCAAATATTAGGTATGGATGATAAAAGAATTACAGTTACTCCAGAACAAAGAGAAAGGCTTCGATATGTGATTATTAGAGATTTGATTCGTAACGGGCCTCTTGAACCTTTACTTTCAGATGAAATGTTAGAAGATATACATAGTGTTGGACTAAAACATGTAAATATGGATCATAAAGTGTTTGGAATGGTTTCGTCAAATATTCGTTTTCGAGAAAGAGAATCTTTAGGTAGATTTTTGAGAGCAATGAGTGAACGTATTGGAAGGCCTGTAAGTGACAATAAACCAATTATTGATGGTTCATTATTGGATGGTAGTCGTATTAATATCATTTATAGTGACGATGTATCAATGTTAGGACCTTCATTTACTATACGTAAATTTGCCGAAGAAACCATTTCAATTACTCAATTAATTCAGTGGGGTACATTATCATCTCAACTTGCAGCATACATTTGGATTGGTTTAGAATATGGAATGTCCATGCTTGTATCTGGTGAAACTGCATCTGGTAAAACAACCACACTGAATGCAATTCTACCATTCATTGATCATAATGTTAAGATTTATTCCGCTGAAGATACTGCAGAAGTAAAAGTTCGGCATAAATTATGGCAAAGATTAGTTACAAGAGAATCTAAAAATGAGGATGCTAAAGTAGATATGTTTGATTTGTTAAAGGCTGCTTTACGTTCAAGACCACGTTATATCATCATTGGTGAGATTAGGGGTGTGGAAGGAGCAACAGCATTTCAGGCAATGCAAACCGGTCACCCAGTTATTGCTACTTTCCACGCATCTAGTATTGTAAAAATGATACAAAGATTTACGGGAGATCCTATCAACGTTCCAATGCGTTTCTTTGACAATTTAAATTTTGCAATTTTCCAAGAAGTTGTAGAAGCACCAGGTGGTGGTGTAGTTAGAAGAATTACTGGAGTGGATGAAGTAATTGGCTATAATAAACATAGTGATGGGGTTTTAACAAGAGGAATGTTTGAATGGAATCCTGTAAAAGATGTACATTATTTTAGAGGTATGTTTCAATCTCATTTAATGGAAAATAAAATAGCACCACAAATGGGTTTTTCAAATAAAAGAGACGTATATGAAGAAATGCAAAGAAGAGCTGAAGCATTACAGAAAATGGTTGATAGGGATTTAACACATTATAATGATGTTTTTGATCTTTTAGGAATTTATTATAATAATGGTTGGGATGATTTTTATGCATCAATTGAAACTTGGGTAGGTATAAACCATTGAGGTGATTAAAATATGGAAAGGTTGCCAGATTGGCAGATTGCTTTAAGACGCCTTGATATGGATCCTTCTAGGTATTTGTTTATTTATGTTGGAGCAGCATCATTGATGGGTTTTGTAACAGGTGCCTTGTTGATGTTTTTAGGGTTATTTACTGGTTTTTTTGGTGTACTTGTGACTTTGGTATTTACTGTGATTTCTGCAGGGGCAGCCATTGTATTTCCCTTACTTGAAGTCAGAAAAAGTGCAAATAAAATTGAAAAAGAGATGCATATGTTTGTTACGAGAATGGGAATCTTATCATTAGGTGAAGTTGGAGCAAGGTCAATGTTTGACATCTTAAGACAAATGGGTGATTATGGTGAACTCGCTCAAGAAGTTAAGAGGATTGAGACATTAGTAGATAAATGGCATACTGCTCTACCAGAAGCTTCTCGAATTGTAGGTCAACAAAGCCCTTCACCATTGTTTGCTGATTTTTTAGACCGTATGGCATTTAGTATTGAAGCAGGACAGCCAATTGATATCTTTATGAAGGCAGAACAAGAAACAATTGCTGAGGAATATAATACGCTTTATGATATGAGGTTAGAAAGTGTAGATTCATTGAGAGACATTTTTGTAAGCCTTTCCACAGCAGGTTTGTTTGCATTAGTTGTTGCAGGAATTCATTTGGTATTATTCCAAACAGGAACGCTTGAGGATGAATCAATTATTGTTCTTTCTAGAATTAGATTTTTAATAATGTCTGCATTCTTCTTTATTCTAATTCAAGCAGGATGTATGTTTGGGTTTAGAGCAATAATTCCAGACGATCCTGTGTTTTCTCGGGACGATTTTGAAACACCTTATCGTTTATTATTTGGAAGGGCTTGGGTGTATTCTGGAATTGCAATGATAGTGGTTGCAATTCCCTCTTTTCTGGGAATTTTTATTTTTTGGGAAGATATTACGGCAGAATGGGATAAGTATGCATTGTTTCTTGTAGCTATTCCGTTAACGCCTCTATTATTTCCAGGAATTATTGAGCAAAGAGAAGAAGGTCTCGTGAAAAAAAGAGATTACATGTATCCAGGATTTATTCGTGCGTTAGGCGGAACAGCACAAGCACGTTCAGCAGAGCCCTCAGCAACAATTAAAGCGTTAAGGGGAATTGATTTTGGGAGATTGGATGAATGTATTAGCCGATTAGAATCTCGTTTATCAACTAGAATAGATTCTGAAAGAGCATGGGATTATTTCTCTGCTGAAACCAATTCTGCAGTTATTTCAAGATTTAATCGAATTTATATTGAGGGAGCACAAAGTAGTGGTGAGCCTGCTGCAACAGCAGACATGGTTAGTAAATCAACGACAAATATGCTTTCATTACGTAGGCGTAGAGGGTTATCTGCATCTACAATGTGGGGTACTTCCTTAGGTTTGTTAATTGCAACCATCACTAGTTTGAATATTACAATTTATATTGTAAGGGGTTTAGGTGAAAGTATATCTGGAGTTGCTTCAGGATTAACAGATATTGATTTATCATCAGTAACAGAAGGGGCTGCTGGTTTTGGTTTGCCTGCTTTAGATGACAATACTGTGATTGAACAAAATATCTATTTGTTTAAAGTAGTAATCTCAATTTTAATTATATTACAAATTTTAATTATGTCTGCTATTGGAAATAGGTTGAGGGGTGGCGGATGGAGTACTACAATAGGTCAAGGTGTTCAAATGCTTTGGCTTTCAGCAATTGTTAGTTTTATTACATCATTAATTTTAGATTGGAGTTCAGGATTATTTGGAATTGGTTCTTGATTTCATTTCTTCTTTTATGCGCTTTTTTGTAGCACACCATGAACAAATAGGNCATTTNGTTAAGTCATGAAAACGTGCTGGACAATATTCTCTTCCGAAGAAAATAATNTGTAGNTGTAATTTGTTCCATAACTCNTTTGNAAATGTNTTTTTCAANTCACGNTCTGTTTTTTCTACAGANGNTCCATTTGACAATCCCCANCTNGCNGCTAATCTATGTATGTGTGTGTCNACNGGAAATGCTGGAATCCCAAANGCTTGTGCCATGACTACACTTGCAGTTTTATGNCCCACTCCNGGTAGAGCNTCTAAATCTTCAAAATTATTGGGGACATTTCCATCATGTAATTCAACTAGCATTTTTGATAATTTACTAATGTTTCTTGCTTTAGTAGGGGCAAGTCCAATTTCTTTAATTAGTGTTTGAATTATTTCAACATCTAATTTAGACATGAGTTCTGGTGTGGGCGCTTTTTTAAACAAATTAGGAGTTACCTGATTCACTTTTTTATCGGTNGTTTGTGCACTCATTAATACCGCNATTAATAATTGAAATACAGAATTATGATCTAGTGGTATCGGNGTNTCTGGATAAANACCTTCTAAAATTTCAACAATTTTTTCTGCTTTTTCCTTTTTTTTCAAAATTAACCCTCATTCCGGTTTTTCATAACTTTTCCATCCAATCCATATTCCCCACATAAATGCACAAAGAGGTACTGCATAACAAGCTCCATATTGCCAATTTTGCCAACTTTCTGGTTTTCCCCCNAATACAAATAAAATTAGCCCNAATAATAAACCNCCAATTANGGCAATAATTCCTATTGTAATTGTTCTTAATAACCTCATCCTATCACTTTCTTTTATTGAATAATTNTTCTATNTCTTTACTATTTTTTGTATTAAGGACATCAGATTNTTCTAACCAACCCTTCCTAGCAATATGTGCTCCATAACGAACGTCTTTAAGCCCAACTATNTCATGAGCATCNGGGTTAATTGAAACCGGAACTCCACACATTTTTGCATATTTGCATAATCTCCAATCTAAATCTAAACGATANGGAGANGCATTTAATTCNATTGCTTTGAATACACCATCTTTGTTAATTTCNCCCATTGTTTGTATTATTGAATGCATGTCNACTTCATATCCATCTCTTCCTTGAATTATTCTGCCAGTNGGGTGACCCAACATTGTTGTATGNTTGTTTTCAATTGTACGAATTAAATCTTCAGTATTTTCAGATTCGTCTCTATTTTTCCATTTNNTAATTGCGTGAACAGATGCAACGACATAATCTAATTTTTCTAAAACCTCGTTAGAATAATCTAAACTTCCATTTTCTAAAATATCAGANTCAACTCCATGAAAGATTCTAAAATTTACATNTTTNNCNTCCCATTCNANATTATATTNTTTGATTATTTCTCCCTGTTNTAAAAGATCACTNGNAGTTGCTCCATTAGCAATTTTTAATGATTCAGAATGGTCAGAAATACCCAAATATTCCCAATTTAATTTTTGAGCTGCATCTGCCATTTGTTCTAATGTTGCTTCACCATCTGAAAGAGTAGTATGGTTGTGAAATGCACCTTTGAGTGCATCAACTGAAATTAGTTCTGGTAGATTATTTGATTCTGCAGCCTCAACTTCNCCTAAATCTTCTCTNAATTCGGGAACGATATAAGGAAGATCTAGGATTTTGTAAATGTCTTCTTCTGAATTGGCATTTAATGAAAATTCTGCTGCTTCAATTCCTTTAAGNTCACCAATACNATCAATNGGNATTAAGCCAAATTCGTTTAATTTTAAGCCTTTATCTANTGCACGTTGTCTCATTCTTATGTTGTGTTCTTTAGATCCAGTAAAATAAGCTANNGTGAATGGGAACATTTTGGTTGGAACGATTCTAACTTGTGCATCTATNGTGCCACTNGCTTCCATTTTTTCATAATCNTCTCCACCTATTGCTTCGAGTACTCCTTCGTCAACATTTCCNAAATTGAAATCATTTTCAAAAATACTGGTNTCTAATATTAGNCTAATTTTCGAATCACCNGCNCCTTTAATATCNGCAATGCCTGGAAGAGAAAGGATTGCATTNGCTATNTCTTCATGAAATTCAATNTCTGCACCAACAACTAAATCTAAATCACCAATTGATTCTTTTTTTCTTCTTGCNGAACCTGCTAATTCTATTTTTTTAACATCTGGAATNTTTGCAATTAAATTTTTTAANGCATTTCCATAAAGTAANCCAATATCTAAGCGCCTTCTAGCATTAAATCGTTTTAATAATTGTATCCCGTCTAAAATTCTTTGTTGCGATTTTTTCCCAAAGCCATTTAATGTTTCAATATCTCCTGCTTCACATGATTCTTGTAATTCAANAATATTAGTAATTTCNAATTCTTCATTAAGTAATTTAATTCTTTTTGGNCCCAAATTGGGNATNCCTAACATTTCAATTAAACCAGGTGGTGTTGAATTAAATAATTCAATCCANTCTTCTGCCCATTCACCTTCTAATACNGCGTTNGTAATTCCTGCACCCAATCCTTTNCCNATTCCTTTGAGTTCCAATAATCTGCCACTAGCAACTATTTCTCCAAAATCATCATTTANTGTGGANATNGTTCTACTTCCATTAAAATAGGATCGAGTCCTAAATGGATTTGCCCCTCTTAATTCTAGTAAAACACCAACTTGATGTAAAACTGTGGCAACTTGATTNCTACTAAAGTGNGGTGCNCCTTTTGTNCTAGGCTTNGGAAGTTTCCATATGCCACCNCCGCCCATATTCAAATGAAGACTTGCTATCACTTGAGTATGGCGGTTATTTGTACCAATTGTTTTGAATAATATGTCTCTTAGCATTGTTCATGAACCTTGAATTGATTGAAACCATGACNAATCTTTCGTGTGGTTTAGCAGTATTTNGTTTTACAATAATTGCAACAGCGTCTAGAAACGCTAAATTAGAAGTTTTAGTACAACANNTNATTTCATTTTGTTGTGTNTTTTCTGCTTTTTTATTAACAATTCTTGCTATNAANGGTGGAACATTTTGGTCTTCAGAGAACTTNATNCCTCCCTTGATNGCATTAAATTTAATCATAATGGTTGCNGCTAGAATTAATNTNAAGGGNAANCAAATNTCNCAAGGAATGAATCCACANCAAATTGGAAGGTTAAACCAAGAAGAATANNTATCTTAANCNNTTAGGNACATAATCGAAAACATCTGCTTTTTCATTTACATTTTCATTTAGATTATTTTGTTGAGGTTCNTTTTTTACAATATATTGTGGAGGNTCTCCATATTCNGGTTCTTTTTCAACAACATCNTTTTTTATTGGANCCTTGTTNAANTTTGCNGTGAANATTCTAGCAGGNTTTTTCAATGATAATGAAAACATNACAANTAAAAAAACNTAAATTGACCATGTTGGAAGTAATATCCCAGANGATTGTTCAATTTTATCTGTTACTTGTTCAACACCTTCGTGCATTCTTGAAAAACTAAANGCTTTACTAACATCTTGAGNGAGNTCNTTTTCTNCAATAGGGTGTTGTTTNATNACNTAAATAGGTAATTTTGCAATTGCNGAAGGTGATTGTTGATTTTGTACCCAAATTTTAATCTCNCCNCCGCTTAATCCTANTGTTTCNCCNGTNTTATGNACACTAAACATTGTAAGGTGNCCTTGNTCTCCATTAGCNTGTAATGTTACTTCTCTTGAAANCCATTCNGATGAAATNCCCTCTAAGGGTANCCATTCAATTCTNATATTNACNGAGATNTCATTCATNGGATTNGTTACTTTACAGAAAAAAGAACTTTTTTCNGANATNATNATGGTNTTGGATGCAGGCTCNCAAGCAATCAATAATACAGGATTNTGNCTCAACCTNTCTTCTGGCCAATAGTCAATATTATTTGCACCTATTGTNGAATTATCNCCATAACCATCTTTNTCNGNATCNTTCCATTGAGTTTNATCATTTTTAAACGCATCTGCNCCATTNTTTATTGTCCAATTTTCATCTTCATCAGACCANCCATCTCCATCAGAATCTAAACATCCAAATCTATCNTTGGTNGAATTACCTTCNATTCCTGGNCAATCATCTTGAGTTGTTGANTGTGATGATGCATTTTCNATTGTTAATGTTGAAAAAAATAGAAATATNATACAAACAAATACTGGAATCGATTTGTTCATAANACCTTTCAAAANCTTAAATGATATGAAGTATTGTTTTTNAATCATCATTTATTTCTTCTTCNGCTTCTANTTTTTGATTAATGAANTTNCGCATAAATGGGGGTAATTCNCCATTAACAAATACNACNTCATTTANNTCCTCTAATTTCATTAGNGAATAATAAATNTGCATNGCAGTCATTGGNGTTGANGAACAACCAGTACAACCNCCCTCTAGAGAAATCATNACATTNCCATCNGTTGTNTCNATNACATTNACAATTCCATCGTGTTGNTCTAGAATTTCNTGAACNGGTCCGATAGACTCATGGATTTTACTAATCTCTATGTCACCCATAAACTTCATTCGTCGTGAAAANATNCTACTAATTNAATCCTNTGTATAGAAACTCAAATATGAGTATGAATTTGTAGAATACTAAATGCGGATATTGGTTCTCGACTTATTGGCNGAAAGGTCAGAATTTGGNCANGGAGGAAATATCGAGATGGTTAAACCNTTNACAGAATTCNATACAAATATTGAAGTTTTACTTGTTACNCCACAGTTTGAAGNTTTAGNNAANTNAAATAAAACTCAGTTAGAATTAATTCAAATAGAACAAAAAGAAGTGCCATTTTGGGATNANGAAGNNGTTTTTAAATCNNTNTCNTCTGAAAATATTAATGANTCNNNTGTTNATTTCANTCGTATTTTAACACCNCTTGGAGNGGTTGANGAATTNTCTAATTGGNTAATNGAAAATGANNTNTCTTGTNTTTTTTGTTCTGGTTCTAGGAGAAATGTTTCACAACCAGAGNCGTGGATGNATCCNGCTAAAATAATACTTAAGGGAGCAATTAATGCAAAANTCCCNGTATTNGGTATTTGTTTNGGGCATCAATTACTTGCAGATGCATTGGGTGGAANNGTAATAAGATCNAAAGAAAGAACNGATGCAATTTATAATTTAGAATTGTCTGAATTAGGTTTGAANGATCCATTGTTTAATGNTTTGTTAAATGANGGTTTAGGTCCTGTNACNNTATACACTCATCANGATCATGTTGTAGAAATTTCNACANCNCAANAAATNAAAATGGAATTATTNGGATCNTCNNAACATTGTAAAAATGCNGCAATAAGAGCNAGTTTAAACAATANNCTATTGCCTGTTTGGGGNGTTCAATTTCATCCTGAAGCGAGNATGGCTAGGATAGAAAGNTCGTATAAATTAGGCCATATTTCATTAGAAGAAAAAGAGAAATTTAATCGNGAACATGATGGTGCTAAAGTTTTAGAGAACTTTGCNTCTATTGTNAATCTGAATTNGTAAAAAACAAACAAAATAGTGGGTGTTTAGTCACAAGATACTATTCATTAATATACNGCATTGCTGAGGATGTAATAGGTGAAAAGATTTGGAACTTGANGAGTTACCTTTAGATGTTGGAGAATTNGGAGTAATAATTTCATTATTGGGATTGGGAATAGCATTTTTNCTGTATAAGCAATTGTCCGGTAAAAAAGTTGAGAATGAAACAGTTGCNAGTATTGGAAATAAAATCCAATCAGGNGCAATGGCATTTTTAAATGCAGAATATAGAATTTTGATAATATTTGTTTTAGTTGTGGCAGGTTTATTATTTGCTGGCGGCCAAACAAATGATGATCTTGGTTTGGAAGTATCAATNGCTTTCTTATTGGGTGCNTTTGCNAGTGGATTAGCAGGAAATATNGGAATGCGTGCNGCTACTGCAGCCAANACAAGAACTGCAATGGCTGCTAATTCAGANGGNCAAGGTGCNGCATTACANGTNGCTTACAATGGTGGNGCNGTTATGGGANTGTGNGTNGGAGGNTTAGGATTACTTGGAATTTCTGTTATGTATGTAATGTATGGAAATGTAAACGAAATAAAATACATTTCTGGTTTTGGTATGGGTGCTTCGAGTATTGCTCTATTCGCTAGAGTTGGTGGAGGGATATACACTAAAGCNGCNGANGTNGGNGCAGATTTNGTTGGTAANGTANNNGCNGGNATNCCAGAGGACGATCCAAGAAACCCTGGTGTTATTGCAGATAATGTTGGTGATAATGTTGGTGATGTTGCNGGAATGGGAGCAGATATTTTCGAATCTTTTGTTGGTTCTTTAATTGCTGCAATGGTAATNGCATCAACAATTGCATGGATTGATTTAGGAGAGATGGGNAANAATGCAAANGATTTAGCAAATTATAATGAATCTTTGATGATTCTACCTCTTTTACTTGCNGTNATTGGNTTTGTNGCTAGNGTNATTGGTGTATTNTCTATGAGGATATTAAAAGAAGGAGATCCAGCATCNGCATTAAGGAATACNACATTTATTGGAGCATTCTTATTTTGGTTAGGNAGTTATATTGCATTACAGACTTTTGGATTNCCNATTGANCCATTNTTTGCAATAATTGCAGGAAGTATTGTAGGNATNTTAATTGGNCTTGTAACNGAATANTATACNTCAACNGAAAAAATATTNGGAATTAAGCCACGTGCTGTAATGAGNATTTCAGAAGCATCNAAAAGAGGACCTGCGACTAANGCAATTTCAGGNTTAGCNGTNGGGATGGAGAGNGTATTTATNCCANTNATNTTAATTGCNGTNGGTATTTACATGTCAAACTATTTTGCTGGAGTNTATGGAATAGCATTAGCAGCTATGGGNATGTTGGCTACNGTAGGAGTTACAATGACNGTGGATGCNTATGGNCCNGTTGCAGATAANGCTGGTGGNATTTCTGAAATGAGTGGANTAGGNCCNGANACNAGAAAGATTACAGATGCATTAGATTCAATTGGAAATACAACNGCTGCTACNGGNAAAGGTTTNGCAATNGGTTCAGCNGCTTTGACAGCACTTGCATTATTTGCNGCTTATACAACTTCAGTTGCAAATGCACGTGGNGTAGATTCTGTTCAAATNTCNTTAACAAGNCCNGAAGTAGTAATTGGNNTNTTAATTGGNGGTAGTTTACCATTTTTAATNGGAGCATTAACAATGAGTTCNGTTGGAAGAGCTGCTGAAGAAATGGTTGATGAGATNGTAAGNCAATTTAAAGTAATGAAAAAGGCATTAAAAGGTAAAATAAAAGATGATGAACTTGACGATATCAATAAATGGCCAGAAACAATTGAAGTAAAAGAAGACGGAGGAACAAAAATTTATCCTGATTCTGAGCAATGTGTCAAAATTAGTACAGATTCAGCAATCAAAGAAATGGTTCTNCCTGGNGTAATTGCNGTATTCAGCCCACTTNTTGTTGGNCTTGCATTAGATGCAGAAGGNCTTGCNGGAATGNTNGCNGGAGCTACNGTAACAGGAGTNNTNCTTGCATTATTCATGGCNAACGCGGGNGGAGCATGGGACAATGCAAAGAAAGCAATTGAAGCAGGAGAATTAGAAGGNGAATCNAAAGGAGGAGAAGCACATTCTGCTGCTGTTATNGGNGATACTGTAGGAGATCCTTTCAAAGANACNAGTGGNCCNTCANTAAATATTTTAATCAAATTAATGTCAATNGTGTCTTTAGTGATTGTTCCAGTAATNGCNGTTTAGATTTGGTGTAANAATATGGCTCAAAAGTGGGCATTACAGAAATACTCAGGCAACCACTTTNATTGTGGTCTTGTTAATGCTATTATCTGGGTGNATNAGTTCAACNAATTCTGGAAATAGTTCAAATGATNCTGAGGTAAATGTACCCNTGTGGGANATTGGNGATTGGTGGATGTANACNTTTACAACTCCNGAATTTGGAGATGTTACTACAAGNCTTGTAGTTACTGAGGATGATGCNTCTGAAAACACGTCATACATGTTAGGNATTACAAATCAGTTAGAAGCNCATAGACATGCATTATTGAATTTCAANCCATTTTTAGGNAGAATAACGCATNCAAATCTATCTGTGTATGAAAGGGGAATTCCTCAACCNGTATTCAGTTTCCCCTTGNAAGAAGGGAAAACTTGGTCATTTGATTTATTTGGATTTNCNGGTTGGAATGCTCAAGTTTTAATGGTGAATNATGATATTGTTTATATTTCNGCAAATCATGATGATGGNGGATCNATTGAATATTCATTTGATTCAAGTATTGGATTTATTTTAAATNTAGTTTGGATAGANTCAACNGATTTAACAAAATTAGAAATGATGTGGTCTGGACAAAAAGGAAATAATTACGANGGAGATGCATTTTTTGTTAGGGCATGGGATTTGAGTGACGAAATTTATGAAGGTAATGATGGAGANGTTTATGATTCTACNTTTTTGAACGATGGNCACCCAAGTGATGGTGATTTTGATCATTTGTATATTTATTTAGATGTAGAAATAACCAGTGGTGCTTCATCTCATGGAACATTTACAATTAAGGATCACACAGGAAATAGTCCCAAGGTAGANACTTGGAATGCAGGNACTTCTGAAAAAGGCTCAATTTCTGTAATACCATCTCAATCAGGAGAATATTCACTAACAGTAACTTGTACAGGTGGTGATTCTAAAATACATGTTATTGTTGTTGGTGGTTTAGAAAGAACTTGGGAATTTTAGGTGGGTGGATGCAACAAACTTTGGTAATGTTGCATGGACTTACAGGGTCTCAGAGTTTAATGCTTCCATTTGCTTCAAANATNTGNCCAGNTGGNTGTGANTTATTTGTTCCTGATGCNCCTTTTAAACATGAAAAAAGAGGTTTTTGTTGGTGGAACTATAAATCTGATACNAAAGTNAAACCTCAGAAAATCAAAATCACNGAAAAATTACTTGTTGAAATTCAAAAATCTATTGATTATTTAGTCGAAAANATTCCNAAAGANGGGAAAGTAATACTCGGNGGNTTCAGTCAAGGTGCTGTAATGGCNCAGATTATGCTTTTAAGCTCAATTTCAAAAAGAATNTCTGGTTTAGTTTTGTTAGGAACTAGATCAATTGAAGAAAGACGTTTAAGGGANGNTCTCANATCATTAAAACCAATNCCNGTNTTGTGGATGCATGGGTTGAAAGATGAAATTATTGATTTNGATGATTCAATTGATNTGGCAAATATAATTGAAGATGAAGGTTGGGATNTCACAAAAATCATTCANGAAAAAGGACATGTNATTCCTTTAGGNGAACATAAAAAAATNATTNATTTNGTTAATGATNTATTTTTAGACAATACCTGAATCTTGTAAATTATCAAAACCNCCTATGAAGTTAATTTGATTCATTCTTAAATCAAANATNACAGGTACNGTTCTATGTCCGGTTTCTAAAANAATTTCTTTTCTTTTTTCCANNTTGTTACTTAAATCAATAATTGTNTAGGTGAANCCGTGACTTTCTAAGTATCTTTCNGCAGCAACACAATATGGNCAAAAATCNGCAGAATAAATCAAAAAATCTGTTTTGAGGTCTTTTGCATCTCTAGAGATTATATCCATNTTAACACCTANGATNTTTCAATTAAAACTCCATTGTNTTCAGTTAACCAATCTATTATCATCCAACCNGCAAGTTCACATTCCNTTTTTACTTCTTCAATATTTCCTTCATTAGACAACAAAGCAACAGCACCGCCGCCACCTGCCCCCATTACCTTCCATGCACTGATTTTATTTGTATTCATCATATTTTCACAAGTATCTCTTACAGGATCATTTATTGATTTTGATAATTCATCAGTTGTTTTGGTAACTTCATTAAGGATATTTATTATAGAATTTCTTTCATCTTTTTCTAGGGCTTTTGCCATGTCATCAGCTAATGATTTTAATTTGTGAATGGCATTCAAGATTTGAGTATCATCTCGTTTGAATTTTTCCCAGATTGGGGCATGAACTTCTCCCGATTTATGAGCAATTTTNCTGTGTGCTATNATGAGGTGTTCTTCAAGCCATTTTATTGCTGANTTCATGGGTTTAAATGGNATTATTTCTACAGATTCATTATTGAANTTTAGATATTGAACNCCNCCAAATGCACTTGCCCATTGATCTTGTCGTCCAACAGGNCCTCCAAGTANAACCTCAAACTTGTGNGCAAGNTCAGCAGATTCNACTNGNGAAAATTTGTTATGGTTAATNCATGAAAGTAAAGCTACGTTAATAGCACTTGAAGTNCCCAATCCNGTTCCAACAGGNACNTCNCAACTATAGTTCATNTTTAGGTAACCATCATCGTNAATTTCTAATTCAGCATGTGCTCTTTTGTTAATTGCAATATTTACTACAGNCCCAGGAAAATTTNTNGTATAATCTCTAATNTCNCTCCAACCNCCTGCTAAATCAATTCTAATNGGTGCNCTAGCTCTAATTTTAACCATATATTCACCTACTCTTCAAGATAAGTTTTAATCGANGGATTTTGNGGATTTAAAGTATTAGTAAATCCNAAATCTAAAGGAATNCCACTAACAGTTCCAACTAATCCNGTTAATAGTAAATGATTTCCTAANGGNCTTTCATTTCTAGTGGGGATTAATTTCTTTTTATGTATNTTTTTCATGTTTCTCTTTGGGAAATCTATGTTTGCTTCTCTCATAGATCTATTTGCCACCCATATGTTGGNTAACATTGATTGAGCCACTCCNGAAATNTCAATATTATTTGATAAAATNGGCTGAACTGTATAGGTNTTAATCCATTTTTCATTCCATTCCTTTGAATCAATATTGTTTTTAATGCTTGGCCAATCTACTGATTCATTTTGTTCAAAGCTCCATTCCTTAGTAGTTAATCCCGAATCCATGAAAAGTTCGAGAGCGGCTTTAACCATTGGATGTCTTGGCTCATGCATGTATACTTTTTCAAGNGTTTCTTGAGCAGAAAATTGTAATCCACAATCAATTTCAAGTAATGATTTTGCNACTAAACCAGATGGCCATAAATCNTCTTGAAANTTTTCTTCCATCCACATTTCNAGCATATCNAGAGCATCTTCACTTCTATTTTCNATNCTTAGTAATGCAATATCTCTCAATAATATTTTNCGNGAAACNGGTGTGTTGGTTTTTGGACCTATTATGTTAGGTTCAGGTGTTTTATTTTTATACCATTTTAGTAAATCTAAATTNCCTTTGATNGCACTACTNACTTGAATGTGATGAATATTTTNCATNTTGAATTTTATTTCATTTGGNGAAAGNAATGANCCAATCCAATTTAGGATTAATCGTTCTTGNGACTGTTCTGGTACAGCATTTAGATGGTGCTTTGCNTCTTTATAATCTCTAGTTGCTAAGTTNGCNGCNATTAGTGCTAACCTTGCAAAATCATCTTCACCGCCCTCTAAAGCAAGTAATTTGTCAGACAAAGTTTCGGTTAAATCCCAATGACCNGCAATCATAGACAAGGTNATTTCNGATCTAAGTTTTGCAGTGATTGTTTGNTCCTCTTTATTTTCAATCATTTCATCATATTTTTGAAATGCNTTTGTAANTCNTTCTTTTCTGATTAAATCAATTACATTTACATCTTGAACACGAATTTTTCTTTTTAGAGTTTCAAGTTCGGAGCGTTTTGATAAATCTACAGCATCAAAATTCATAGCGTTTAACTTTTTTATTTTTCCAATTGANATTAGCCAAACTAACAAGAAGATNACTTGACCNGCGGAAGCCATCATCCAAGTTAATTCTTCAAGCATATTTTTTGTTGCTATTGAACATACATTTGANTCTAAGTAACCACAAGCNTCATTTTGNGGTAAAAATGTAGAATCCCAAAATGTCATCATNGCTAGTGCNAGTAAAAACATAGATTGGCCAGCAAAACCACTGAAACAAAAACTGAGTATGTCNGCTTGTTGTGCCCTTTCTGTACGAATNAATTTNTTGTCTGCTANTTTAATTCCNGCTCTTCCNGATATGTGGGTTACAGCTAGAAACATAGTTCTTGCAACTTCGAAAACGAAAGCGATACCNACTACNGCGATATTTAAAATTAAAAACAATAAAACNGCACTAACTAGNGGTTTTCTAATCATNTCNATTTCTATTTTACTGAATAATTCAATTGCATAAAANCCTAACAAACCACCTTCTTCCATGATTGTGTCTTGTTTGGCAATATCNCCAAAACGAAANACGCTTTCNCTATGTACAAATTNTTCTGGAATTAAGAATGTAGCTAANAGAGATAAGAGTGTATTTAATGCAGTTATAGGCATTGTAATTGCAGTNATAAAAACAATTGTAGAGAGTATTCTACCTTTCTTTGAAGGTGTTTCTGGGTTAATTTCTGTAGGTTTGCCTCTTGCATGTAATAATTTATTTTTNACTAGTAAATTCCANGANGATCCAAGAACNCTTCCATATGCAATAATTGCAGGTAANAANGCAAAAAATATTGTTGAAGAATTNAATCTATTACTATTGTCTGTGATNAAATATTCTCTCATGATNATTCTAAACATNANTGTTAGTCCNACCCAAATGANAGATAAAAGTGCCATTTTGACTATTCTTTTGGAAATNCCCTTTAATTCTAAATCTGCTCTCCTATTCCTCAATTTAAATTTTAATTGNGCATCTAAGGATGATAAAATTGAAATTAAAGCNGGAATTGAAATCAAGGTAATTGCTACAAATAATACCCATTGATTTAATTCGTAAATTCCTTGCGTATATGAGATTAGAAATTCCATTAATAAAATGGCAATACCTGTTAATGACCAAAGGTAACTCTGTATNCCAAATCGNACTCTNGTATCTTGTAATAATTCTCTTGCATCNGCNGTATTNTTAGTTAAAATNTGNATTTCATATACATTTTCTTCTCTTTCAAATGCAACTCTTAATCCTCTTAAACCATGAGGGATTACAAATCTCCAAAGAAANATTACAATTCCTAAACTAGCAATAATNGGGACAAAATCATCAATAGTAACNGTAGATACTAGCGAAAACATGTTCTCCCCGGTTACATTGAAGAGTTAACCCTTCATAGAATATACCGTAAAATTGCTATTGCACCACCCATGCTTTTTAATTGAGAACCTAGGTCATGATCNGAGCTACATTGAACTAATTTACCNCCAAANAGNTCTAGTTTTTTACACCATTCAGACCAATTAATATNGTTNATTTTTTCATNNTCATCTCTTAATAATTCAACAGANANTAGTAATGTTTCAATNGCNCCTTCNTCCATTGCTTTGNTTAATTCATATTCNCCATAAGCAACNGCTCCTTGTTTTNCAATTCTAGTAAATGCCTCTTCTAATAATTCNATTTCTTTTATNANNGAGTGGTCTTTTAATAAATCTAAATCTAANCCCTCTTTTAATATTTCATTTGCAGATGCCCGACCACCCATACTNGTTGCGATNTTACGTATTGTTCTACCAGACTCTATTTTGTTAAACATATTTTGTAATTTNTCTCNTGCCATACCNGGTCCACAAATTACTAATGGAGTNTCTTTGTTTAGTTGTAAATTNATNTCNGTTGCTACNTTNTCCATGAAATTNTTGTTGATNTCATNAGATGCTTTTGCNTTTCCNGAATATTTNCCTCCNCCTCTCATNGAGAATGNTGCAATATCTTTCATACCATGCATAGTNACTAAGAANAGTAATATTTCATCCATNTCAGCAACAATAATCGCNACTTTACTNGACTTTGAATGNTTTTTNGCTGNATTNATTAATTGAANATCTTCATNTGGCCATTCTCCATTNATTGATATGTTGATTTCATCTCCAATTTGGACTATGTGGGTATGATGNCTNCCTTTATCGAATGCTGCTTCATGNATAATTCCATGAACTCTNAATGTGTCACTAAATGTTTGAAATTCAGTATATTCNATAATTAATTCAATCCANGTTTTTTTCCTTGTTGCGGCCTTTGCTCTNCCNCCTTCCTCTCCTGCAGTTGTTTGATCTCTTCTTTCTCCTAGCATGCCAATTCTTCTATTCTTTTTACAAAGTTTAGCTGTAGTCCANAAATCATCTTCNGATGAAATTCTAAATTTTATAAAATCAGGACCACGTTTGAGAATCTTCATATTATCTACTCAACCGAACATNCCTTCTAATTCNCCATCATCATCAATTGTCATATNTGTTGCTGCTGGAACTTTTGGTAATCCTGGCATNGTCATAATNTTNCCAAGTATTGCAACAATAAATCCTGCACCNGCATTNANNCTNAATTCTCTAATNGGAACTTCAAANCCTGTNGGAGAGCCAAGTAATCCTGCATCATGGCTCAATGAATATTGTGTTTTTGCCATACAAATAGGNAGATTNCCATAACCCCATTTTTGAATTTGTTCTAAATCNCTATGTGCTTTTGGATATAAGTTAATTCCTTNNGCTCCATATATCCTTGTTGCAACTCTTAANNCCTTTTCAATTACAGGCATNTCATNTGAAAATAATGGATTAAATGGNCTNCCAGCAGCCATGTGATTTTGACAATTTGCAACAACTGCTTCAGCTAAAGCAGCNCCACCAGGNCCNCCATCAGAATGGACATTTGTTTCTACGCAAGAATTTGCACCTGCTTTTTCNGCAANNTCAATNAATGCTTTAATTTCATCATCATGGTCTGTATAGAATCGATTAATACTNACAACTACAGGAACTCCAAAAATNAACATATTTTTGATATGNTTTGTTAAGTTTGTTTCAGCACCNTTGATTACNGCCTCAACATTCTTTTTTCTNATTATTTCAGGAGANGGNCGTTTAGATGCCGANTTTCCAAAAGCACCNCCATGTAATTTCATNGANCGAACTGTNACATTGACNANTACACAATCNGGAGGNTTTCCNCTGGCAGGNGTTTTGATGTGCATGAATTTTTCAGCACCCATGTCTGAACCAAAACCTGCTTCTGTNATTACATAATCAGTACAAGTTAAAGCAAGNTTATCTGCAATAATACTTGAATTCCCATGTGCNATATTAGCAAAAGGACCACAATGTATGAATGCAGGATCNCCNTCAATTGTTTGNACTAAATTCGGCATTAAAGCATCTCTAAGTAATAATGCCATGGCTCCGTCTGCATTTATGTCTGANGCCANAACNGGATATCCNTTTTTTCTTTGACCGATTACAATTCTACCTAATCTTGTTTTCAAATCNGCATAATCNGAAGCNAGTGCTAAAATNGCCATAATTTCTGATGCTGCGGTAATNTCAAACCGNTCCTCTCTAACATTNCCATTAGCAGGACCNCCCAAACCAATTGCAACTTGNCTCATTGCCCTATCATTCAAATCTAGAACTCTTGGCCATGTGATTCTGCTTGAATCAATATNTAGTTCATTTCCATGTTTGATATGATTATCAATTANTGAAGAGAGNAAATTNTGAGTTGAAGTAACGGCATGTAAATCTCCTGTGAAATGTAGGTTTATTTCTTCCATTGGCAATACTTGGGAATATCCCCCACCCGCGGCTCCGCCTTTTATTCCAAATACAGGTCCCATTGATGGTTCTCTAATTACACAACAAGCATTTTTTCCAATTCTATTTAATGCCTGTGACAATCCAATTGTGGTAACGGTTTTACCTTCGCCAAAAGGAGTTGGGTTTACACTAGTGACTAAAACAAGGAATCCTTTAGGTCCATCCAGACGTTTTTTCAAAGCATCCCAACGTATTTTGGCTATTTCTCCACCATATTGTACTATCTCCTCAGCATCAAAACCCATTTTCCAAGCAATGTCTTGGATTGGCACCAATTCCGCTTCGCGGGCGATGTCTAAATCGCTCTTCATGTTATACGCGCGACTTATAGGTATTCAATCATTGATGTTCTAAATACAGTTATAGTTTCATTTAAGNGCTTCTTCGGGTCTNCCATGGGGGNCTCAAAAAAGTGCATTGTTGCAGGTTTTCCAATTGAACATTCTTTATCCCNTCATTTGTTTTCACTAGTTCATGAGCANNTAGGAATTTCATGNAAAGAAACNAAAAAAATTTCAACNAATGACTTTGAGAAAATCTTTANNNATGTTCAAAAAAGTCTAGTTTCCNAAGNGTATCAAAATCTAATAAAAAAGATAACNGAAGAGATTCAAGGAGAAAATGTTGTATTGGAATTAANTGATAAAATTAAAATCACNCATTATGAAAAAGAATTTGATGGAACTATCTTGTGGGGTTCAATTACATCACCACTTAAACACCAATTAGGTGCTAATTCAATGAATTGNTTCACTTTGGACGAAAGAGGTCTTAGAACATCAATGACTGATGGTTTTGGTGTTGTGCTTGCAGCACAGCAATTTGGCATTGATTTTGATTTAAAACCGGTGTTGTGTTTGAAAGGAGGAGGTTCTGCATCAGCTGCAACTGCCAATGCTTGGCTTTCTATGGGTGGTGTTGTTAGAGCAATTAGGGGCAGGAGGGCTTTGCCCATTGAAATTTTAGAAAAGTGTGATTCGAAATCAGATCCAGATTTATATATTGATTTTGATGAATCTTCTGACTCAGAACATTTAGTGTTATTTCCCAAATATCGTTCTGAAATAGTAATTTCTGACAATAAAATTGATGGGAGGTGGATGTTAGTTGCACAACATATTTTGTCTTGGGCAGTATTGTTTGCGCCTGAGAAAAAAAACGATTTACCTAGTGTTGAATTACTTTTTAAGAGATTAGTTTTACTTGAATCAATGCTTTAAATCAGTTAAAATAGAGTTAAGATTTATATTAGATTTGCTTTAGGGTGGGTCATGGGTTTTTTCGCAGCAATCGGCCGTGGATGGAAATTGAGTAAGTTGAGTTTTAGTGTAGTAAAAGCAGATCCTGAAATTTTAGTATATGTATTGTTGATGGGTACAATGTCTTTAGCAACACTATCGGCGATGAATGCACCCTTTATTCTAGAAATGGATTGGGCTGTAATGATGACAACAGATTCAATAACAAATGAAGAAGTTGTAGGTGGATTAACTAATGCTGGAATGGCTTGGTATTTTGCATTCTATATGTTGTTAAGTATTATTGTGGTTTTTTGGAATTCTGCAATAATAGCAAACGCACATATGAGGTTGAGTGGAGGAGATCCAACATTTGTTTACGGAGTGAGTAAAGCAGCTTCAAGAATTCATTTGATTGTAATTTGGGGAATGATCTCTGGAACTGTGGGTTTGTTATTGAAATTGATTAGAAATACAAATGCTAGAGAAGCAAAAAATCCTGGATTACAACTTTTGTTATCTATAATTACTTTTGTTTTCGAAGTAGCATGGTGGATTATGACATTCTTTATGATTCCATTGATGGTTGTTGAAGGTAGATCGATTAGAGACTCTATGAAAGAAGGTAAAGAAATGATGTTGAAAACATTTGGAACCAACATAGCATCAGGACTTGGAATCCAAGTCATAGCAATCTTTTTCGGATTCTTGACAGTAATGCTAGCAATAGCAATTGGATATGCAATACAACCAGTAGTGGGTATTGTAATAGGAGTAATTGGAATTGGACTGATTCTTATGTGGGTTGCTGCAGCAGAAACAGTTTCAGTAGCCGCATTATATGTATTTGCTAAAACAGGAGAAATGCCACAAATTTACCAAGATAAAGGGATGAATTCATTCCAATTTAATGTTTAAAGTGGAATATTCCCGTGCTTTTTAGAGGGACTCCATTCTTGCTTTGAACTAAGTAGTTCTAGAGAATCGATAATTCTTTTACGCGTCAGTTCAGGTTCTATTACATCATCTAACCAACCATTTCTTGCAGCCACATATGGATCACCAAATTTTAGTTTGTAACTTTCAACTAATTCTGAGCGAACAGTTTCTTTGTCTTCTTCTTTGGCCTCTCCAATTTCTCTTCTATGAATGATATTAACTGCTCCTTCTGCACCCATTACTGCTAATTCGGCCGTAGGCCATGCTATATTCAAATCAGAACGTAAATGCTTACAAGCCATTGCTAAATATGCTCCTCCGTAAGCCTTCCTTGTTACAATTGTTAATTTCGGAACTGTGGCTTCGGCATACGCATAGAGTAATTTAGCTCCGTGCCTAATTATCCCACCCCACTCTTGAACTACTCCTGGAAGGAATCCAGGTACGTCTTCAAATGTTACTAAAGGAATGTTAAAAGCATCACATGTTCTAATGAATCTTGATGCTTTAATTGATGCATCAATGTCTAAACAGCCTGCAAGAACTTTGGGTTGGTTTGCAATAATTCCTACGGGGAAGCCCCCAATTCTTGCAAATCCTATGAGTATGTTTTCAGCATATTGTTCGAATAGTTCAACAAAATATTCATCATCCACAATCGGCTTAATCACTTCCCTCATGTCATATGGCTTATTGGGATTGTCTGGAATTAATTCATTCAACTCAGGCAATATTTTTCTTACATCTCCACTATAAGCAAAAGGAGGGTCTGCCAAGCAATGATCTGGTAAGAAACCTAGTAATTCGGAAACCATTTCAATTGCATCATCTTCATCTTCAGCAACTAGGCAAGCAATTCCTGAACGGCTTGAATGAACTTGTGCATCTCCTACTTCCTTTGAAGTTTGTTCACCAGAGACAATTTCTGGAGTAACTAAGGGACTAGAAAGAAATAATTGGCCGTGTTGACTTGACATGATTGTAAAATCAGATATTCCAGCACATAATGCTGAAACTCCCACTACAGGTCCAAGTATCAAACTAAAGATTGGAACTCTTCCACTACATTGTACTAAATGATCCATTAATACCCCTGTTTCTGCCAATGAGGTTACGCCATCATGAGCTCTTTGACCCCCACCGTCCCAAATACCTATGATTGGAGTCCTTGATCTTTCAGCCATTTCTATCGTTCTTGTTATTTTTGCGGCATGCATTTCTCCCATACTTCCACCAAAGACTCCAAAATCTTGAGCAAAACAATGCACAGGTCTCCCATTTAATGTCCCGTGCCCTGCCACAACACCATCGCCAGGGTGTTGGTGAACATGTAAGTTAAAGTCGGGATTTCTATGTGTAATGAATGCTTCAAACTCTACAAAAGAATCAGGATCTAATAATTTATTTATTCTCTCCCTAGCCGTCAATCTCCCCGATTGTCTCAAACGTTCAACATCATGAGGATGGCCGCCACTATGACTAATGGAACGAATTAATTCAAGGTCTTCTAAAGCCTCATTGTTTCGTTCCATATTCTTTCCAGAACACAGACAGACCATCAAACAAACGGATAATTTTTAATGAAATAATCCAATTGAAGAATTGTTTTTTCAATTGAAAAATTAATAATTAAGCCTAGGTTGATTTTCTCCACATAAATTTGAAGAAAGCATAGCCTCAACATCAGTTCCTTCTTGTGAGAGAGCCCAATGTAGTTTTACTGCTGCAGTATCTGGTGGTGTAGTGCTTGAGTGCCCTAGAATTCCAAGTTTTTGTTGCATTCTTCCTTTTGAGTATACATCCATATTTATTGGTCCATTGATGCATTGTCCAACCATTAATACAACCCCTCCTGAATTAATATAATTTTCAATTGCTTTAGAAACTTCAATATTTTCAGGGGCATTGTTTAGTGGATCTTCAATAGGTAAATGCCCTAATCCTGTTCCGTGAACTATTATTCCCGCATAATTTTGTTGATTTAGGAAATCAATAATTTCAGGTTGTAAATGCGCATTTGAAACAATGTGGTTAAATTTCAAATCACAATTAAAAAGAGTTGGTTTGTTATTTATGGGTCGATTTGATGCGGACCAATTTGCTTCAAATTCAATATTTAATTTTTCTCTTTCTATAATTATCTTCGCAAGTTGATTGCTATTAATTGGTTTGAACGCATCTCTTTTACTTGTATGCATTTTTCTTACACCAACACCTGAAAATACACCACATACTCCATCTTCTGTGGTTTCATGCATGACTACAACTGTTGAATCCCCAATGTCTCCATTCACTTTTGGTCCATAGGCAGCCCAATGAACTGCTGCAAGAAGATTTTCACTTGAATCACTTGACCCTCTATCGCTTGATCTTTGAGAGCCGGTAAAAGCAATTCTTCCAGGAGGAACACCGCCATTTCCCGACCAAGCAAAGGCTATTGCTGAAGAAGAAAAATGCATTGAATCTGTACCATGGCATATTACTACACCAACCGATCCGGAATTAAATGCATCTTCACAAGCTGATATAATTGAGTTCCAATGTTGTGGCCTCATATCATCAGACCACATATTTCCTAATTTAATTACAGAGATGCATGCTTGTTTTGCAAGTTCTGGATTAGCCTCAAGTAATTCATCTGGCTCTAATCTCGCAATTACAGCACCAGTTGTATAATCTACTTTTGATGCAATAGTTCCTCCTGTGTGGATAATTGTAATTTGTGGTAAATTACTATTTTGACTAATGTTTTTTTGTTCACTATTGGAGATAGTTTTAGATTCTAGAACAATTTTTTTGACAATAGCATCTTCCTTGAAACTTATATTGTAACCATTCTCTAATTTCAGTGTGACATACCCCTCTTTTATTGGGTGTAGAAGGAACCCCTCATGTTCTACTTCCCCCGCCCAAGTCTTGACTGTGAATCTTACTTTGCTTTGAGGTTCATCTCCCATGTCAACCCCTTGTCAAGACATCCCTTGAATATAATGCTAACCATATTGTTCAAAATACCCGATTGATTAGGGCCCTCTACAGCCGGGGTGGCGTAGTTGGTAGCGCGTCGGACTCATAGGGTAGCCGAAAGGCTCGTTAGAGCGCTGAAGCCCCTTCGAGATGCCTGAGACATCCGAAGGTCGCGGGTTCAAGCCCCGCTCCCGGCACCTAAGCCAATTTATACTCAGTCATGCGTTTTTTAGTGAGTGTATATTCCAAAAATTTGGGCTAATCCCTCGACCCGTGAATTTTTACATTGAGTATTTTTACTCTAAAGTAATTCTGAAAATGGCATAAGATGTTTAATTTCAGAATATAA
>PBHR01000007.1 GCA_002720275.1 Methanobacteriota archaeon | reverse complement strand
AAGATTCTACTGGTTATGATACGGATAATGATGGCTGTTTAGATGATGGAGATGGAGATAGCATAACTGATGATATAGACCAATGTTTGACAGAAGATTCTACTGGTTATGATACGGATAATGATGGCTGTTTAGATGATACAGATGGTGATGGTTTTACAGATAATATTGACATATGTCCAAATGAAGACTCTACTGGTTATGATTTAGATTCAGATGGTTGTCTTGATGATGAAGATAGTGATGGATATAGAGATGCATTTGACTCATGCCTTGGAACACCTTTAGGCGAAGTAATAGTTAGTCTTGGTTGTTCAGATTCACAATTAGATGATGATAACGATGGATTAATGAATAATGTAGATCAATGTCCAAATGAAGCTTCTACAGGTTTTGATGTAGATAATGATGGCTGTTTAGATGATCCGGATAATGATGGCTATACTGATGATGTAGACTTATGTCCGAATGAAAACTCAACTGGGTTCGATACTAATGGAGATGGCTGTTTAGATGATACTGATGGAGATGGTTATACGGATGATGTAGATCAATGTCCAAATGAAGATTCTACTAGTTACGATAAAGATAATGATGGTTGCTTAGATATTAATACACCTCCAATTTGTGATATTTACTATTCAATGGAAGATCAAGGTGTAGTTGTTCAGGGAGATGCAGTCTTAACATCTGTTAGTGGTTCAGGTTCAATTCAAATACCTCCTGGAAGATATTTCATTGTTGCAAATTGTTATGATCCAGAAGGAGATGTTGTATCCGCAACAATTACTTCACCAATCGGAAGTGTAAGTGAAAGTGGGACTACAATCGCAGTTGGTGCTCTTGTAGAGGTTGTTGAAGAAATGGACTTCACAATTCCCGTATCAGTTGTTTGGGATGACGGTGTAAATCAAAATCAAGCAAATATTGTAGTTGAGTTAGGAGATGTACCTCAACAAAGTACTCCAGGTTTCGTTTCTACTTTAACAATAATTAGCATGATTAGCGCAGTATTATATCTAAGAAGACAAGAACAAAATTAATGATTAGAATGTAGATTCCCAATCATCAATATTATTTTGTTCAGCCCATGTTTCATCGGTAGTTTGTCCACGTTGTTTTAATACTTCACGGCTTAACAACCAATATAGTAAGGCTAAACTACGTCTACCTTTATTATTTGCAGGTAAAGCAAGATCAACATTTCTAAGATTATTATTTGCATCGCAAATTGCAACTATTGGTACTCCTGATCCAACAGCCTCTCTAACAGCTTGTTGGTCTGCAGCTGGATCTGTTACAATTAAAACTCTTGGTTCATAGAAAGAAGGTAATCTTGGATTTGTGAATGTTCCTGGAATGAATCTACCCACTAATGATTTTGCGCCAATCGATTCTGCAAACATTCTTGCAGGTCTTTGACCATATTGCCTAGCACTTGTAACCACAATTTCTTCAGGTTCATATTGATTAATAAATTTGGTAATAACACGAATTCTTTCATCTGTTTTTGTTAAATCAATTAAATATAAACCATCATCTCGTACTTCTTGAATAAACTTCATCATATCAGAACTTCTTTGCTGTGTTCCAATATTTACAGCGTTCGCTTCATATGTTTCAAAATCAACTAATGGCGCCATAGTCTCATCCATTATAGTTCCTCAGCGGCGGGGCTACTAACCACCCCTTCATAATGCCATCGCTACAAATTTATCCTATCTAATTATCAATATCATCAATACGTTAGGTTGATGTCTAATGAGTTTAGTAGCATATAATGGGCGTTTCCATGAACGAAGCAAAGCAGGACGAAAATGGTTTTTGGAAAGATGCTGAGGGTGGGGCGATATCTGTATCTGCAAGTGATTTAGAACGCCATGCATATTGTCCTTTATCTTGGAAATTAGCAAAAGAAGGTCATGATGGTAAGGGAGATGCAATTAGTGCAGGAATCGATAAACACCAAAAAATACATGATAAGATAGAATCATTTCATAATCGAAGTATTGATTCTCGTAGAGAAATTGCTGTGTGGACATGGACACTTTCAATTGTAATAATCTTTCTAATCGATTCCTTTGCTTTTGTTTATTTGGAAGATGATTATTTAGGAATTTCAGGAGATGGTTTTGGAGCAGAGAAAGTAGGAGATTTAGATTCTGGATGGTATTATTTAACTATGTATGACACTCAAGCCGATGGGTGGAATGGTACAGATTTAATCATGCTTGATGAAAATAACAATTTAATGGCTGGTCCATTTGAATTAAAAAATGGCACAGAAGAAAAAATTACATTTAGATTAAGTTCTGACTGTAATGGATGTATAATTATTATTAGAGGGGTTAGTTCTGATTCAATAGAAATATCTTGGGCATTATCTTCTACAGATTTTGTACCACCCCAGGAACTTGGAAAATTTCTTGTAATGTTATCTGCTAGTGTGTTATTTGTATCAATTTTAATGATTGCATTACCTTGGAGAGAAAGATTTGGATGGAATGAACCCGAAATAGAACACAATAAGGTTGTACAGACTTTTGATCAAAAAATTTTCAAGCCAGTTTGGCAAACTGTTGATTTTGTAGGAGGTTGGATTAGTGGAGGAAGAATTGAGGGCTTTGCTTTACTTTCTTCCATAGTAATTATGCTTCACGGAGTTTCATTATACGCAGCGGATAATAGGCAGCAAGCTGCTTTAGTTTTGGCTTTGGTTGCACTATTTTGGTTAATTATTTCATCTTCACAATTATTTAAGGTTCTTAGATCAATTGCGGCTAGAGAGAAATTAAGTATTGAACTTGGAATAGATTATTCAACAAAATTTAACTATAGTGATGATAGTAAAGAATCATCAATTTTATCTGATAATGATATTGGTCTAAGAGGGCGACCAGATCAAATTGTTGTTATTGATGGAAACTTTATTCCTGTAGAGCAAAAAACTGGTAAAATTCCCAATGAACCACATTTAAGTCATAAAATCCAACTTTTAGCTTACATCCATCTTATCGAATCATCTACTGGCACTTCTCCACCTTATGGAGCTTTAAGATATGGTGCTGATATTGCGTTTCCGATAGAATGGAATGATGAAAATAGGAATCTACTAATGGATAATATTCGGGAAGTACAAAGGTTAACTGTTGAAGGTGGCGCAAAAAGAAATCATCAGCAAATCGGAAAATGTAGAAATTGTTCACGTAAACACGCATGTGACGAATCTTTATTTTGAAACTTAATCTTCTGTTTCACAATCCTCTTCTGTAAATTTTACACATTCAGAAGTGACTGTAATAATTGCAGCAAAATTGTCCTCCGCTTCTACAACTTCAAAAATATTGAATCCATAACCTCTTGCCTCAACTTCTAAGGTCCAAGTGCCTGGAGTTAGTGGCGGTCTATGCACTTCAACTACGGGCTCAATTGATTCACTTGCTAATTTTTCATAAAAAATCTCTCCATTTGGATTTTTTATTTTTACGTGTACATATCTTGCTTCCTGACTAAGTGTTGATACGTTAATTCCAGTAGTATCATAAATTAATTCACGAACTTGTTGTGATAAATCAAGAGGGTCTGGCATTGAAACTCGAACATAGATAATTAATTCAGATACACTTTCTGTCACTTCAAATGTAGATGAGTTTTCATAAACTTCTGATTGAGCGGTTTGAAATGTATAACTAATATTTGTCTTTTCTTCAATATTTTCTATCGCAGGCGCTCCTCGCATTAATTCAAGAGATTCCCTTAGGGGAACTAATCCAAAACAACCCATGGATGAAGTTACAATTAGTGAAGCAAAAATAAGTGTGAATATACTATTTGTACCCTTCATTGAACAAAGCCAACTCATTCATACGCTTGAAACCAACGCATAAAATTCAAAATTTAATACTATAATTCATCAATAATGAATTGTTGGAATATTTTGCTCGAATGAAGCGAAGAGGGTCAGCCGAGCCTTTTGGTAATGACGAACCCTATGAGTGCTGACGAGCACTATTCAAATTTAGCACCACAAATTTGACATTCTTTGGCATCAACAGGAATTTCTGCTCCACAACCCCCACATTCTGCAGTTTCAGATTTTACTTCTTCATTATTTTGTTTGACTTCTTTATTGATTACATCTTCAGAATCATCGAATGTAAAGTCAGTATCCACTTTTGGTAATTGATTACCTACGAAATCAGCAGCTCCTTCTAGATGATCTTTATTTGAACCTAGACCTATTTTTACTTCTTCACCAGGCATAACCCCTTCTTCACCAGTTAATGCATATAGTTCAGCTCTCATACTTGCATCACTAGCCGTAAGTTCTACATCTTCATCTTTGAGTGCCTTTAATTCTCCTTTTTCGGCTAAAATATCGTCCATGTTTTGTTTGTATTTTCCTCTTTGAGAAACTAATTCAGAATCTTCATCATCAATTTTCATTTTTACATCAGTATCTTCAACGTCTAGATTTATTTCTTCTTCTTCAATTTCTTCAGATTCTTGTTTTGAACGGACATGTTCTACTTCAGCTTCAGCTTCAGTAATACGCTCATCCCAATCAGANTCTAATTCATCTTCATTAAAGCCCATTTCAGCAATGTCTGAAGCAAATTGGGTTGAACCTTTGATNATTTCATCAGTATCTTCATCNTCTNNACCAAACACATTTACAACNCCATAAAATTTTGAATTATATTTACATCCATATTCAAATGAACCTANTTTGNNAAATTCATGTAGGAATTCATCATGATCATCTAGATCACCAGAATGGAATAATAATTGCCCTTCTTCATTTAGTGATTTTGCAGACACAGTATGTTTNTCATCTTCATCATAATTTGTCCACATAACTTTGTCTCCAACGGAAATGTTCAATTCTTCAGGATCATATCCATCATTTTCTATATCAACATAAATTACATTTGATAAATCAATNCTTTGTCTTGTTAGAACTATTCCAGCAATTAATGCAACTATGAGTAATATAGTGAATGGAATAAGTAATTTCAAGAAATTTGTAGAGTCTTCACTNTCAANATTTAGTAAAGAGTCTGGAGGATCAATTTCTAAGGTCATAGTATAATCTTGTCCATCTTCTTCTACAAAAATAAGTTTTAATTGGTATAATCCTGTATTATTTGGTGTAAAAGNACATTCAAACAAGTCNTNTTTATTTTGTTCTGAAAATGTTAAAACTTTACTATTAATTAATTCATCNTCTTTATCTCTACATTCTANTGTTTGNCTACCAGAATCAGTTGANTCTACATTAATCANAAGATTATGNTCNACACCCATAATATATGGTTGATTAGGAGTAATATTTACGCTATATAAATCAAAATTTAATAAAAATGGAATTTCAATTTCTACTGTAACTTGATCAGTATTATCTAAATTATCAGAGTCCATCCAATTAGTATCNGGTTGCCACATTACACTGAANTCNTGATTNCCCTTAGTNGANCCAGTTTCTACTTCAATTTCTATTGTNTCAANGCTATTNGGGTTAATNATTAANTCATAAGGCCCATAGGANGTNCCTNTCCAATTTGCNGATAATGTTCCTGANGAACTNACGTCACCAGTATTTTGTATATTTACATAAAATGAAATATTANTGTCTATGTTAACAACNNTGTTTGANNAATCTGAAATTATATTNACATTTACATTAGGAGAATTNGCTAATTGNAATGAAGAACTTACAATATCATTNGAATTATCTCCATTATNTTGAGANTTNGAATCAATAATGACNGAAACNTCATGAGTTCCAGTNGAAAATCCANNAANATCATTTTTATTAAATTCTANCGTGAATATTTGTTGGTTTGAATCNGNATTCCATTCGATATTTTTGTTTANTNTGATTTCNGNATCANTAATTGAATCNANAAGNCTAATTTGAACATCAATGTTTGTACCTTGAANAATATTNTCGAACTCAGTAGCAANAATTGAACCAGACAGAGTCCAAGGNCCATTCACAGANGCTATGCCNCCATCAGATGTTGTTACTNCAAGNTCTCCGACAAAATACATGTCNGGNACNTCTGTAACAATTAAATTNCCATTCCAATCATTATTTTGNTCNTNTAATTCNTTAANTTCATAATTNGAATCAACAGAAATTTGTATTGCCCAAGTNCCAGTTTGTGGTGCCGNNGATTCAAAAGAAANAGTCGTTGATNCGCCAGCATCTAANGATTGNATTACNNTAGTTTCACTAATTCCACTTCCTTCAATATTTAGACTAACTGAATTAGCTTCAGATGTTTCAGTTCCTTGATTTAAAATNGTNACATTTGTGTAAAACAAGTCATTTTCATGAATGTCTGAATTTGGTGANATNTCTACATTTTCNATAACTAAATCTGGTAAACCTTGAACTGAAAATGATTTGAATACAGATGCCGAAAAAGAGTCAGAANNTGCATCATATACCCTTACANATATTCCNCTGTCATCGATATTTACATTTTGCCAAATTACTGTAACATTTGTTTGAGANTCTGTANTNCCNTCACTTGCTTCAAGTATNACATGTTCAATNTTCCATTCATTTCCGGCTTCATANGAATTTTTGTAATAATATACATCGACTTCAGAAANTTCAGTATTACTATTGTTTAAAGTTAATTTAATAGAAATTGGAGATCCTGANACNGGAGTCTTCTGGAGATATTATTATTGATTCNTTTGAAAAACTAANTCCTCCAANGNCNGCNGCNTGGCTTGTTGAGATTACCGTNAAAAATAATGGGAAAATNANCAAAATTGTAATGATTGAACTAAANTTCTTTCGNCCCATNATACCCTTAGATGAAATGTTGCCCATTAACCTTGGTAAAAGATATGACTTATTTGGGTTTAATCAATAGTTGTATTTTTTGACCAATAAAGCATTAATTGAACGCAAGTATTGAAGCGGTTGTCTGTTCTGGTGTATTTGTTCCGATGTCAAAATGTGCACGTNCGGCAGTCCTTTTTTTAGGGNTTTTTTTNATACTTAATTCACAAATNAATTTAATAANTTCTCAAGAACAGNTNTCTTTNGATNANAANACAGAAGAGAAAATGAGTACTTCNNGNCGNTCTACNCCNGTAATNACAGATTTNTCAATTCGNAGTCCANAATTAGGTGATGGNACATCACCATCTTCAAGNGCTTGGTTTTCNGTNGATGANACAGATACACTTTCTTTTCAATGGTCAGCAACNGATGATAATATNGATTTTGCATCATTATCAAATACTCCNGGNGATAGNCCNTCTCCNGATGTNTCTCCTTTCAATTATGAATGGGAAATNACAGGAGNNTTAGATGAAGGAATTTACAANCCTGTATTGACNGTTCAGGATTNAGATTCAAATGTAGCAACTTCAACNTTGTATATNGGTATTGATNGNACAGGGCCTACAGTTGGAACACCTAGNTTAAGTTATGATGNCAATGGNCTTGNTACAATAATTTCTGAGGGTGATTGGATTTCAACAANTGAAATCAATGTTTCCAATTTAAATGTNGGNGTTACAGATANTGGAGGTGTTGGAGCAGATTCTTATGAATATCAGNTTTTACCAAATGGNAATGGTTGGCAATCNATTTCATCATCNGGAAGNTCGNCAATTCCNGTTAGTTCAGGNCAATTGACTTTACAATTTAGAGCGGTTGATTTACTTGGNAACAAAGGTGATTTNGTAAATTTTTCATTTAATGTNGATAATCTAAATCCNAACTTTCANGGATGGGAAATNCNAGAAATTACNACTAGTACAGTTCAAAATGTGGANATTTCATTTATGACTTCAGATGTNGATTCTGGCATAGATTCTTCTAATACCNTTGTNGAATATGGTTTNGATTTAGATGGTTCAGGNNCTTCTCCAGANGANGGTAATGGTTGGACATCATTNGTAACTACAAAGGAATCTGAAGATACATTTTCAGCAATACTTTCNGGNGTAATTTGGGATTTAAAAGAAAATCAATANCTNATGCTTAGAGCAACAATTTCNGATAATGCTGGAAATCAAAAGGTNACNGATNCAATGTTTGTTACAATTTTNCCAGGAGTAGATATTNCTTGGGATTTAACACAATTAGATAGATTAATCATTAGAACNGGNAGNGGNCAAGTTTTTACTTTAACATCNACAATAATNTCAAATGAACCTTTTGTAGAATCNTTTGAAGCGCAACTACAAATTGCTCCAGCAGATAGAGATTCTACTGTTGAATGGACNACNATTAGTACTGAAACAATACCAATTGGAAGNATGNCNGATCTTGTTCATGGAATTGANTGGACNTTTTCNTTGACNGGAGGNGGACAATGGGANGTTAGGGTTTTAGTNGATTCNGGAGANGATATTGATGAAAGAGATGAAGGAAATAATGATCGATATTTAATNGTCTCAGGNGCAGATGGAGATCAAGTTGTAGGGATAGTTTCTGGGTTNACACCNTCNTTATTTTCTTTGTTAATTGTAGGNTTTTTAATTTCTGGAATTATTAANCGTAGAAATTAATTATTCTTCNGNCCAATCAATAGNTTCATCATCACTTAATTCCATTAATTCAGAAAGGTCNTCTTCATNATTAATATCGGGTTGCGAATTTTTGTACCTTCTATTNCGTCTTTCAGCAACATNACTTAATCCNGGTACTAAGTGTTCAAAACCAGAAGAAGNNTCTTTTGTATGNATGCTATCAAGATATTTGGANGTAANTCGTTGTTTTTTACGAATTAATTCNAGNCNNTTTAGCACGGGACCATGTTCNGCNCCATTCAGTAATTTTTTGATNGCATCACTNGCCATAGGAAGNCCAAGGTCATCACCAATAATTACAACAGTACCACCATAAACNGTAATTTCACAATTTGTTAATGNTTCTANTCTCTTTCTTATTTTTCCTTCAGAACCAATAATNCTTGATCTAANTCTTCTTTGTTGATTTGCTTTTTTACCTACAAATGATTTTAATTCAATTAGTTCAAATAACATCTCATCATCTAGTAAGGACATTGCTTTTTTTGGGTTCATTCCTCTTCCAATAGCTTTNATCATATCAGGAACTTTCATCATCATTAATGGATCAAAAGTTCCGGGTTCTCCCCAAGTAATAGTAACATCTCCAGTATTTGAATCTACAAAAATTGATTTGCAACCACTTTTTTCAATTAGCATACGTTTNGTATNTCCACCTTTGCCAATTATCATTGCGATTCTCTTTTTTGGAATCTTGAGGCTACTCTGCATATNCCNNGCTGACATATNCTTTAGTTTTGAACATCGCGATTAAATTTTGATAGTAACTTGTTAAGGTCCTTAGAGTACAGGATTGTATAATGGCAAGAGAAAATNCTCAAGTTTCTACAAATTCCTATACTTTGGATGAATTAGAAGTTGGNTTTTTTGAATTATTTAGGACTAANCCTACTTACTTNCGTTTTTGGTTATCTTTTTTAATTTCTAATGGTGGAACNTGGTTTAATACTATAGCAATATTTGTTTTGGTAATTGAGATTACAGGNTCTGAATTGGCATTAGGAGCAATTTTNGCATTGAGNATGTTATCTTTTGCAATACCACAACCATTTACTGGNATGTTGGCAGATATGTATAANCGTAAAAAAATNATGATTATTGCTAATNTTTTAAGNTCAATAGTNGCGTTATGNTTAATTTTNGTAGATANTTCAGANGATTTATTATTGCTTTATTTTTTAGTATTTTTATTAATGGCTTTACACGCACTTGAAGTNCCTGCTTCAAGAGCAGCACTTCCAAANATNGTNAAAGAAAATGAATTGTTAACNGCGAATGCAATAGATACTGCAACTTGGTCAGCAATGCTAGGATTTGGTTGTGCNATTGGTGGNTTNGTCACAGCAAAATATGGTGTTGATGTNGCATTTATTGTAGATTCAATAACATTTTTANTTGCAGCNNTTATAATTTCAACAATTNATATCCCNCAAAAATATAATGAANAAAGANANGGNTCAATAATTAAAAAAGGNATTTCAGATATTATTTCAGGATGGAAATANATAGTTAAAAAGAAGGACGTTTTTAAATTAGTTTTTGCNAAATCNGTTTGGACNATNGGNGGTGGNGGNTTAATNTTTTTGATTGTTTTAGTNGGNGATGAAATTGGTGTTGAAGATTTTGCTGTAGGGATTGGTGTGATGTTTTTAGCAAGAGCAATAGGTGTTGGGATNGGNCCNTTAATTTCAAGNTCTTTGTTCAAGGATAGAAGTAAATGGAAATANCTTATTGGNNTTTTAATTAGTNTTAGNGGATTATTTTACTTGATTTTTGGTTTNGTNNAATGGACATTTNTATCAATTTCATTNATTATATTTTCTCATGCNGCNAGTGGTTCTAATTGGGTTTTATCAAATGTAATGTTACAAGAAAGAGTGCCAGATGAATGGAGGGGGNGNGTATTTGCATCNGACTTATTNNTGATGGCNATGTTTAATGCAATATCNGCATTTTTAGCNAGTNTTGCNGTAGATCAAAATTNNTTAAGCCTAAGAGATGCAATATTAGTNTTTGCAACATCTCANATANTAATTGGATTATTATTTACNTTATGGATGAGNAATGGTTTTGATGAAACATTNNTTTCAAANTCTAATTAAGAATATCATATAGTGTTTCAGCNAAATCATTTTCCAAATTATATTTTTTACCCCANTCAATTAATCTTTGAACATCNCTAACNAGGAATTCTTTAGCNTGNGGGTGTTTATCAGAAACNGCNTGACCTACATCAATTACTATTGGTTCATTTTCATGCCATAATATATTGTAATCAGAAAAATCTGCATGGACTAATTTTGCTTCATGCCAACAAATNCGAATAAANTCTTTTAATTTAGAAAATACTTCTTTTGGATTTTCNATTTCNGCATCTCTTAATCTAGGNGCGGGNTTTTCATCGTNACCAATATANGACATNATTAGAATATTTTTGTGAATTCCTAAGGGNTCNGGAACNTTAAGTCCACATTTCTTCATTCTCAATAGGTTTCTATGTTCTTTTCNTACCCANACNGTAACTAAATCTCGATGTTTTCGTTTTAATCCACCAAACCTTGGNTCNCCCTCNATATATTTNATTAAATTTTTAAAAACTGCATTNGAAGTATGGAAAATTTTTACNGCAATAGTTCCNTTTACGCTAAACCCCTGAAATACNTGTGCTTCTTTTCCTCTTGCNATAGGCCAATTAATTTGCCCAATNTCTCCCGCTTGCATTAATTTGTATATNCCAAGTAAGGTTATTCTATCAAAAACTTGATCNAAAACTCTACGATCGACCCATTCAAATTTACCTACNCCNATTGCACCTTGGATTTTTTGNTCAATTTCATTNAACATTTGTTTGTATTTTGGNTCGTCCATCCAATTCCATTTTTGANTNTCCTCTTTNAATGAATTAGAATGNCCANCTTTAATTTTATATTTTTTCTTTTTTTTAANATTNNTTTTAGTTTCACCNAATTCATCTANTAGNTCATCCCATGACTGAGGTAGTGATTCATCAAATNTTTCTGAATCTTTCATAAATTANCATCATCCAAATAAATCATCAATGTCATCAGAATTAATATCNTCATCATCATTAGATTCTGTGTCATCTATATNTTCATCGGAATCAGTACTTTTAGGCGNCTCATTCCAGATTCCACTNTCATCAGTTTCATCTTGCAATTCTTCACCAGAACCAAATAAATCTACTATTTCAGGNAAAACNCCTTTTCTTGACAAATAAATAGCTTGTGTNTTTGAATATCTATGTTTAACGTCGGCNTTACTATCTTGAAAATCCCATGGCCAAATTATGATTAANTCNCCTTCACGAACCCATTGTCTTCTACGCATTTTTCCAGGNATTCTAGCCATTCTAGTTTTNCCATCNGCACANANNACACTGACNCTTCTTCCACCAAGNATATTGTCTGCAATTGCAAACATTTCGTTAATTTTNACATTGGGCATTAAAACTCTNATTGGCCCTACATCAGATTCTAAACGAGCNAATTCTTCGTTATCGACCTTCTCTTGGAAACGTCTGCCCATAGTTCTCCGTCTCAACACCTTGATTTAAACAAGATGCTTATGAGTTAGNAAATAANGTNGAAGCGGCCTCAATTGCAGATTCTANTAACCAATCNGAATTTATTCCNANGAAGANNGTGGCNAAAGCACATANTAATATTACAAATCTTAAAATNGAAACTTTNGGTAAAGGAAGNCTTGTTGTNGATTCTTCAAAGAACATTAATACNCCAANTCTAAGATAATAATACAGACTTATTGCACTATTGATAAAGATTGAAATCGCTAAGAAAAATGTCCAATGCATNCCTAAAAATGTNGGAATTAGATCTATTTCTGNGTTTGTTAATACATCAGCAGATGCAACTTGGACNATTCCNGTTACCATNAGGAATTTTGACATAAANCCTGCAAGAGGNGGAACTCCNGCTAATGCTAGCATGAANACAAACATGGAAGTTGCAATNATTGGTTCTCTNTTTGCTAATCCATGTAAACTAGACATGTCNGTAACTTCATCTTCAGTTTCNAAATGTGAAATTACCATGAATGCNCCTATNTTGAAACTTATNAATACAAATAAATGGAAAATTATNGCNCCAATNATTAATTCTANAGCCATNACTCCCCCANTATTATTTTCAACNAAACTACCATTTTTCCAAGCAGCAACTGCAACTANTGCNGCCATCATATATCCNGCGTGNGCTACAGATGAATATGCAAGCATACGNTTTGGATTTTCACTTCCNAAAGCNGCTAAATTACCCCANGTCATNGTAACTACNGATAAAATTCCAAATGCCAACATCCAAACTGCTGTATCTCCNGTTTCGGGTAAAGTAATAATCATTAAAATACGCATTAANCCAATAAATCCTAACGTTTTTGATGCAGTAGCTAAAAGNGCAGCAACTGGACTNGATGCNCCTGAATATGCNTCTGGAGCAACAAAATGNAANGGNACTGCACTTATCTTAAATCCAAATCCAACNAGAAGTAAACTGATNCCAAACAATGGTAATGTTTCTGGNGTAGCCATTGCAGCCCAAGTNGCTTCAAGAACTGANAATTGNAAACTTCCNGACCAAAGATATAGNAGTGACATTCCATAAAGTCCTATNGCNGAAGAAANAGCNCCAGTNATGAAATATTTTACACCCGCTTCNGTNCCTGCTTTAGATTCTTTATGGAATGCAACCATNACATATATTGGAAGNCTTGCTAATTCTAAACCTACAAATAATACAAATAAATTCATTGACATNGCAACTATTGTCATNCCAAGTCCNGAAATTAGTAATAAAAGGTGGAAATCNACTTGTCTTCGATTATCNAATAATTGNTCNAAATCNTCATTACTTGGGTTNGAATCNGCTTGTAATCTNTTAATGCTAGCAGCACTTACTAAGAGTAATGCTAGGAAAAACATTAATTCAAATAATCTNCTGAATGAATCTAATTTAAGTAAATCAACAGGATTATTCCCNGTTGTAGTNAGTATTGTTGTTTCAGCACAGAATTTTTCAACNAGGTCATTACANGNATCTCCTCCNAATGNTTGAATTAACATTGCAATTGCTAGAATAAATGTGAATACNGAAATTACACCAGGTAATCTTGGATCAGAATTCCATTTGAATCTATTTCCNCCAAGNAGAGCNGGGATTCGTAAACGTGTTAATGGTAAACGTATTTTTGCATCNCCNAAATTTGTNATTACAAATAAAGNAAGAATACCACTAANNAATACTAATTCAGGTAAAAGGTATNTAATNCCNTCTACACTNACTGCNTCATATGCCATTTAACCCCACCTCCCTGAGATTTCATCTAACAAAACACTCTCGATAAGTTCGCTACTATATCCAGACATCATTTCAAAGAAAATAAATGGGAAAATACCAAAAATCACAATTAAAATTGCTAACGACATAAGTCCAATCTTTTCAGTAAGATAGATGTCTTTGGGTTTTTCATCTCCTAATGATTCAGGTGGTTGTGTGTTCTCTCCACCTTCAAAAATAGTTCTTTGCATACTCCATAAGTAATATGCTGCAGTGATTGCTAAAGTAATTCCCGGAATTATTACCCACCACCCGAATTCAAACCACAGTGCAACTAATACTGCTACTTCCGCTACAAATCCCGCTAATAGAGGTAAACCAAGACTTGCCATCCATGAAAACATCATATTCCCACCTAACCAAGGACTATGTTTAGCCATACCACGCATAGAACCGATTTCCAATGTGTGATAGTGATGTTTGAAAGCTCCAGCAACACCAAACAGCATTGGTGAAATTAAACCATGTGCAAACATCATGAAAATAGCGCCAGCAAAACCTAATGGTTGTAAACTAGCAATACCTAAAAGAATTATACCCATATGTGAAACTGAAGAATAAGCGACCATTCTTTTTAGATTTGTTTGACCTAGACATACCCATGCTCCGTAAAATAAACTAATCATACCAATAATCATCAACAACATTTGAAATTCAACTACTGCATGGGGGAACATGGAAATTGGAATTCTAAACATACCATAACCGCCCATTTTCAACATAACACCAGCTAATAGCATTGAACCGCCAGTTGGTGCTTGAACGTGAGCATCTGGCAACCAAGTATGGAATGGAACGACAGGAAGTTTTACTAGGAATCCTAACATAAATAATACAAATAATAGTTTTTGAGTTCCTGCACCAAGCCAAATATTTCCAAGGATTACTTCTTGTTGAGCTGTTTTAATCATTTCATGCATATCGAAACTTCTTCCTGTAATGCTAGAATTTGCAGTAGAAGGATCTTGTAATAGATAGAGAGTAATAATACCTAAAAGCATTAAAATTGAAGCACTGAATGTATAGATAAAGAATTTTTGAGCAGCATATTTTCTTTCTTTTCCACCCCAATTTAAAATTAAGAAGAACATTGGAACAAGAGTTAATTCCCAGAAAACATAGAACATAAAGAAATCTAGTGCAACAAATACTCCGATTAAACAACCACCCATTAGAATTAGTAATGGATGGTAATACCATGGTTTCTTTTCATTCCACGTGGTGATAATTGTAACTGGAACCAAAAGCGCAGTTAACCACACCATCGGCATTGAAAGGCCATCAATTCCAACGTGCCATTCTGCACCAATAGATTCAATCCAATTATATTCGACTTCATACACATATTGGTTGAAAGTGATGTTTGCCCAATGCACATTCATTAAAATATCAGTCATCATTAAACTTGTAATTGTTAGAACAATAAGTGAAATTCCAAGAGATGCATATTTTATTGTTTCAGAAATACTTTCTTTTCTCCAAGCAGGAACAGCAGATGAGAATCCCATCAGTAATAAAGAACCTAAAATCGGAAGACCAATGAGTGGAAGAGTTACCCAATCATCTTCCATTAAAGAAATAGGTGATAAGAACATTAGGGCGGCGATTGCAATAAATAAACCACCAATAACGTACATGCCATCATTTAGTTTATTTTCAGCCATTATACCATCCCCCAAATTAATCCTACCAATAGTAGTGAACCAAGCGCTACCATCATGATATAATCACGTGCAGATCCAGTTGTTAGTTTTCTAATCCAAGTACTAGTTGATTGACTTCCAGATTCTATTCCTTTTATTACTCCGTCAATTCCTTTTTTATCAAATAATGCGGCACCTAAACCGATTGGTACAATTATTTTCAAACAGAACCAATCATAAAGGTCATCAAAATACAACCTTCTTCTTAATGCTTCAGCTAACCCCGATTCTGCTAGAGGTTTATTGTTAAATTGCCACCTATTTCTTACCATTCCTGATAGTTTAACTAACCAAGAAACCGTCGGTATTGCTTTTTCTCCATCCTTTAGGTTTCCTCCATATAACGACATTGCTATGACTGGCCCAATTAATGAAGATAAGCCAATAGTAGCCCATGTTAATATTAAGAACGTTGAATCAATAACGCCTTCTTTATCCATTGCTAAAAACGCATGTTTCATTTCATAGACTAAATCATAATGAAGTGCGTGACCAGTAGATACCCAATTAACAAAGTGTAAAGAAGCAAATACGATTCCTCCTAGTGTCATGAATGTTAGAATTACTAGAGGGAATTTAATCCAGGGTGTTTCTTCATGTACATGTTCTGCAACCTTTGTTTTAGGCTTTCCAGCGAAAGTCATAAACCACATTCTACTCATGTAAAAACCAGTCATACCTGCAGAAATCAATAATAAAATTGCAGGAATAAATAGTAAATAACCTCCATCATAAATTGCAGCTTTCCAAACTTTGGCAATAATACCCTCTTTTGACCAGAAACCACCAATTAGTGGTATTCCTATGATGCTCATTGATCCTGCAGCCATTGCAGTTGAAGTGATTGGAAGTTTAGATGCTAACCCCCCCATATTTGTCATATCTTGAGCATCGAAACCTTCATGCTCACCGTGTGAAATATGATGATGTGCATGATGCATTTCATGAATAACAGACCCCGAAGCCATGAATAGCATTCCTTTAGCCATTGCATGATTGAAAAGGTGGAATAATGATGCACCTAATGCGAACAATGCTAATTCTGAATTTCCTTTACTAGCGAACCATAAAGATGCACCAAGTCCTGTAAAAATATACGCTAATTGACTCATGGTTGAATAAGCAAGGACTTTCTTAATGTCGTTTTGAACGAATGCAATCCCAGCAGCCATGAATGCAGTAATACCTCCGATCATTGCAATAATTATTCCAACATCAGCAAGATCCCCAATTAAATTGCTATCCGCAGTTCCAGTAAAGATTGGAAACATTCTAGCAACTAAGTAAAGCCCTGCGTTAACCATTGTAGCTGCATGGATTAAAGCAGAAACTGGAGTTGGACCTTCCATTGCATCTGGCAACCACACATGAAGTGGGAATTGTGCAGATTTTCCTACAGCACCAATAAACATCAAAATTAACGCGGTCTTAAGTAAAGTCATATCAACTGGATTTGTGAAATAATTCCAGCCAAAGATGACATCAAATTCTAAAGAACCGTATATATTCCACATTATTATTAATCCAATCATTAGGAACACATCCCCAACACGCGTTGTTAAAAATGCCTTTTTCGCAGCAGCAGCAGCAGACGGTTTTTCATAATAAAATCCAATTAAAAGATAAGAGCAAAGACCCATGATCTCCCAGAAAATAAACAACCAAAGGAAATTATCTGCTAATACCATACCTAGCATTCCAGAACAAAAGATTAGGAATTCCGCATAGAATCTATGATTTCTATTATCATTTATTTTGTCAGTATTCATGTATCCGATTGAAAACCAATTAATTAAGAAACATAAGAAAGAAGCTACGAATAATAGCATTAATGATATATGATCAATGTATATTCCAAATCCTAAATTAACACCTTGTGTCATTCCGTCTGAACGTAAAACATCAAATGTAATCCAATCCAATATATCTTTTCCTTGACCATGATGCATTTCACCTATGAATTGTGCGACCACCATTGAAGTTAGAATTAATACAACTCCCATTGACATCAATGAAATTGCACCACCTTCTTTCAAAATATTTTTCCACCAATCTTTACCATTGAAGTATTGCCCAAGGAATAGAATTATTGGAAAAGTTAGTAAGGGAACAAATGGAATTGTAGCAACCCAAAACTCTACAGAAACATCACCAGCCATTTTCTAACCTCAATTTTTTAATAATTCTACTTCATCTAAAGAAATTGTTTTGTGCTTTGAATAAAGTGATAAGAAAATCGCCAAACCTATAGCAACTTCTGCAGCAGCAATAGCTATTGCAAATGCAGCATACATCCATCCTGACTCATCCCCATAATGAGCTGCTCCAGCTACAAAATTGAGATTTACAGCATTAAGAATTAATTCAATGCACATTAATACGATAATTGCATTCTTTCTAGTAAAAGCGCCCCATAGTCCGATGGAGAATATGATTACTCCAAGACCAGCAACCCATGAAGGATCAATCACTTGACTCACCTCCATTCCAAACTAAATTTTCTTTTCTTTCATCTCTTACTAAATATGCAGCACCAACCATTGCCATTGAAAGTAACACACCAATCAATATTACAACAAATCCCCAATCAACTAGCATGTTTGTAGCGAAACTAATGTTGTCAAGAGAACTGCTTGATGAATCCCCCCAATTTGATGAATCGGCAACATTAGAAAAAATTAGGATGCCGACAAGAAGAATTCCAATTCTTACTAATGTAGAAATCATCTTCATTCAAAATCCTCCATAATTTGAGTTCTAGTTAGCATTACTCCAAACAAAACAACCAGCATTACACTTGCCAAATATACAAGAATCTGAATAGCTGCTAAGAACTCTGCTTCTTGTAAAATAAATACACCCGCAACAGCTAGGAAAGCGAAAATAAGTGACATCATGGAATGGGCAACCTTTTTTGCATATACAGTTCCTAATGAACCACCAATTGCAATAATTGCAAATAGGAAAAAGATTGAATTTTCTACAATACTCATTTTTATGCCTCTGCTTTTGCTTTCCTCTTCTCTCTTCTTGCTCTTTCTTTTGCAGCACGTTTTGCTAATTCAGCATCTACTGCTTCTTGATGTTGTGACGGTAGTACTCTGGTTCTATCAGCATCAAACCATAGGTCTTGACGAGTAAATCCAGACATGCCATCGTATTCATTTGTCATAAAGAAACTACTAAAATCACATGCCTCCATACATAATCCACAAAACATACATCTTCCAATATCTATTCGTCCACTTACTATTTGGTCATCAGCCGGGAATAATGCAGTTGTCGAAATTTCTGTTTCAGTTCCTGAATCATTCCATCGAATTTTTGCATTTTCCCCACTTAAATCAATAATTTCTCCAAACCTATAGTCTGCACTAGGACCTTTGTGCGCTGTAAAAATATCATAATCTTGATTTTCTTTTTTGCCGGATTTAATTGGAATTGCTGCCCAACCCCCTACTTCTAAATCCTTTCCTAAGCCTGCATTTTCACCATCTTTTGTTTCCATAACATCTACACGTAATTCAGTTGTCATGTGTAGGCAATCATTTGGACAAATACTAACACATAATTTACAAGCAGTACAGGTTTCCCAAATTACTCCAATTCTTCCATTATACTCACCAGGAACAAATAACCACGGCTCCATATCTTCCAATCTTTCATATGGGTACATTATAGTTACAGGGCGATAAATTGAGGGAAAAAGATCACTAGACTCTCTATCAGCTGTATATTCATGCTCAGAAGGAGAATTGTATTTGTTATCCTTTGTTCTTAATTTCGAATTTTGATCTAATAATGTAGCCGGTTTGTTATGGTATTCATTCAGGAAGTATTTTCCAATAATTGGAAATGTTCTCAAAGCGGTTTTCAAAGTCATCCATAATGGACGAATAATCAAATTTCTAAAATTTGGTTGTGCTCTTGGGTGCATTGGCATTTTTTTTCAACTCCTTAATCTTCTCCTACTGTGTGCGTTCCTGCTGGCGTCATTGTTTTTGTATGTGACATTCTTGCTCCATCCCAATCGGGATCTTCATCTACTGATAGTATAACGAATAAAATTAGTGAAATAATTGTGATTGTAGCTGGAATGATTAATCCTGAACCAGGACCCCATGTAGTTCCATCGTATACATAAAGACGTAGAATAAAAGCAAAAGCCAAATTAATTAATGATAATGGTAGTAAATATTTCCATCCTAGTTCTAATATTTGATCAGTTCGAATACGTGGGAAAGCAGCTCTAACCCAAACAAATATCGCAAAGAAAAACCATGCTTTCAATAGCACCCAAACAATTCCTGGGATAGCCAAATAAGCATCACCTATTACTCCTAAATCACCAATTAAATTTGCAAATGGTGCATGATAACCTCCAAAGAAGAAATGTGCCATTAGAATACAAGCAGCATAGCATCGTAAATATTCAGATGCAAACAAAAGACCCCATCTCATACCTCCATATTCTGTCCACCAACCTTCTACTAATTCAGCCTCAGCTTCAGGCATATCGAATGGGATTCTTTCAACTTCAGCAATCATTGTAATTAGGAATAATAATGCTCCAAGTGGAATTAAGAAGAAATTCCATACACCCGAACCATATTGGAAATCAATAATTTCTATTATATTCAAACTTCCAGACAATACACAAACTGCGAGAATTGTAATTAAGAGTGGAATTTCATAAGCAGTTAATTGAGCAGCACTTCTGATACCCCCCAGAAGAGAGTATTTGTTATTTGACGACCAACCTGCGAAAAATACACCCAGTGGTGCAATACCAAAAATTGCAAATGCAAACAATACCGACATTTCAGGATCGGCAGCATAAATTCCCGAACCAAATGGTAAGAAACCTAGAATTAAAACTGTAGATGAAATGATTAAGAACGGAGCTAATTCATAAATTAATTTATCAGCTTTATTTGGAACCATATGCTCTTTTGTTAAGAATTTCATTCCGTCACCTAAACCTTGGAAAAATCCCGGGAATAGATACCAAACACCATGCCAACTACGATTATTTACGCGGTTAACTGTTGCCTGAGAACTTTTATTTCCAGCAACACTGTTCAAAGAGTTAACTAACCAACCTACTGGTGCCCCTAATCCAAATGGTAGCAGAGTCCACCATTTACCAGCAGTAACCCCATTCTCACCAACCCATAAGCTTCTAAGAGTTGTTGTTGCACCTCTTCTATCCATTAACCTAGCAATTAATTTTCTTTCAGTCCAAATGACTGTAATAAATTGAGAAAGCATAATGATTGTAAATATAATTACACACATTGTAAAGGTTTGGACACCCGTGTTAAAAATATTGAAAACTTCTCCAGTACATCTGGGTATAGTATCGAATAAAAATGTGTTTGCAGCTGTAGTTCCTTGAGCATCACACAATGATGTACCTGCATTAATATCAATTGAATTAAACGCAACAGAGTGAATGTCTGTAGCAGAACTTTCAATTGCTTTGTTGACATTCAACCAATCATATTTCGCATCTTTTGACATTTTTTCACCTATCTGTTTCTCCAATACATGGATCAAATGATCCCATTATAGCAGGAATGTCTGCAACTTTGTAACCAATCATGGTTTTAGCAACAAATGGAATTGTAATAAACATTGGAGATCTAATACTCATTCTGTAGGGGAATTCGCCTCTCCCTTTTTTGCCCCCTCCGCCTACTAGGTAAAATGAGGATTCTCCTCTCGAATCTTCAAAATTATGGAATCCAGTTTGTCCAGCAGGAGCTCTTAATGGTGGTTTAAGATATATCATTTCATCCTTCTTGTTGTAATGTGTTTCAGCACCACCAGGAATTTTATCAAGTGCAGATAGAATCATATTACAAGACTCAATCATTTCAGTCATCCTTACACGATATCGATCATAACAATCAGATCCTTCATTAGAGGATGCTTTTTCAATTGAAGCTATTCCATCCACTTGGTCATAAACACTGTATGGATGTGCCCATCTTACATCATAATTTACACCTGCAGCCCTGACATTTGGTCCAGTTACTCCCGCATTAATCATTTCTTCAGCTTTACAAGCACCAACTCCTTGAGTCCTTACAAGGAAAATTGTGGACTCATCCAAAAGCATTTCATATTCATTTAGTCTCTCTAAGAACATTTCAATTTTTGCTCTTGCCCTCATTGCAAAACCAATTGGTAAATCACGCTTTACTCCACCCACTCTTGGGAAATTATAATGCATTCTACTTCCGCCTAATTCTTGCAATAAATCGAGAAATAGTTCCCGGTCACGAAGACACCAAACGAATACAGTAAGGTTCCCTACATCAGGACAATAAGCACCTAACCACATAAGATGACTTGCAATTCTTTGCATTTCTACAGCAATAAGTCGAATATATTCAGCCCGTTCAGGAACTTCAGCACCTAATAGGTTCTCAGCGGCGTAGATATAGGATTGTGCCCAAGTCATCGCAGAAGCATAACATAACCTATCACAATAGGGAGTTATTTGAGTATAATCTCTTGCTTCACAAATTTTTTCAACACCTCTGTGGATATATCCTAATTCAGGAATTGTATCAACGACAGTTTCCCCATCAACTTTGACTCTAAGAGTCCATAAACCATGAGTCATTGGGTGCTGAGGTCCCATTGTAATCCACATTTCTGCCATAATAAACCCTCATTTCTTTTTGTCTGAATCTAATGGTTTTCTCATAAAACCTTGAGCGTCATCATACATTTCGTTATGATCATGATAACGTATCTTGTGCTGTTTTTGTAATGGGTGGAATCCAGGCGGAGAGTCATGAGGATTTAGAACGCGCATCATATTTTCATGACCTTCAAATTCAATTCCCACTAAATCCCAAGTTTCTTTTTCGTTCCAGTCAGCACCCTCCCAAATAGATTGAACGCTTGGTATTTTAGGCTCATCTGTTTGAGGAAGGATTATTGATACTTGATATTCTAGAGGTATGTCCATTCCTGAAAGTTTAGATGCATTAATTACAGTCTGTTCACCCACTTTTGGATTTTTAATTCCTTTGCGTGTTAAATGAACTACAACTTCCCAACCTTTTTCGGGAGTTCCAGGATTATATCCAGGTTTACCAGAAAAAAACTCAAATTCTAAAGGATAATGAATTCCTGTAATCATACTTAAATAATCTACACCTTGTTCAAACCGTAACCATTTTGCTAAACTTGGCCAATGAGTAGGGGGGCAATCGATATGCACAAATGAGTATTTTTTTCCGCTTCTATGTTCACAAGCTTCTGCTTTTATTCCAGCAAGTTCAAATCTTTTATTTGTATCCAAAACAGCATTTTCAACCGCCGTATTATTTTGTTCTAGAGATATACTTTGCATTACAGTTACACCTCTTAATCTTCTCCAATAATAATCGGAGCATCCGTTTCACTTTCTTTTACAGGAGGTGCACCAATTCTGATTATTTTCTCTCTCAATTTTCCAAATCCATCAATTAATGCTTCAGGACGAGGAGGGCAACCAGGGATGTATACATCTACTGGAATTATTGTATCTACACCTTCAAGAATATTGTATGATTGGAAATATGGTCCGCCAGAAATGGCACATTCACCCATTGCAATACACCATTTTGGTTCTGGCATTTGTTCCCATAGCCTTACAATTGGATCTGCAAACTTTTTACTAATTGGACCATTTACTAACAAAACATCACATTGTCTTGGAGATGAACGGAAGAAAACCCCGAATCTTTCAGCATCAAATCTCGGTGCACCTGCAGCAGCCATTTCAAGTGCACAACATTTTATTCCAAGATGAAGTGGAAACAAACTTTTCCTTTGAGCCCAATTGAAAAACCTTCCACCNANTACGCCAATNANTTGTTTAATTTTAGTTGCTTTAAGNGCTTCATCNGTTACATTACCTACAACATCAATNAATGCNCTNCTNTTGAATATNGTGAAATTTTCAGAGTCGTCAGTCATTTTATCNCTCAAATATAGATTCTTCCTCTTTTACGGAAAACNTGCCAAACACCNAAACTCATTAGGAGNAAAAATATNCCNGCATTCATCATTGCAATTGCAGCATCTTGATGACTTCTAGAACTTACATCAGCATTCATTGTAAGAGTTCCTGCNAATGCAAGAAACATGAATGCAATATCNAAAACTAGGAAAATAATNGCATACCAATAATATTGGAAATGAAACTGAATCATTGCNCCTCCNACAGGTTCTGAACCACATTCNTATGTNGTCAATCTTCTAGGATACATACTNTGGTCNNTCTCATATCCAGGCAAGAAATANGATCTAGTTATGTTTGGATTTGCAGANTCAGTAACAGGNCTTACAAATCTAGTAACAATGAATTGACTTANTGGAAAAAGTATTCCTAGAATAGCCATTAANCCTACGGCNACGTAACTCTCGGTCACGGTCATTTTTTCGACATCCTAGAGAGTCCCAAGGCCCCCCTAATTAGTTCGACTTAAACNCCGGAAATAAGCATATGCTTTCCTTNAAAANTTTAGCCANGCCTAATCTTTTNCACTTTAGTCTCTNNTTCTTCTTTGAAAGTATAAATTACTCAATGCTGCTATTGNAATACAANATAGNGCAGAAATATGACTAAATGATGGTAAGAANCCTCCANNTTCTTCNCCAATGACNTTTAATTCAATATTTTTNCTACCTATCATTCCACTTGTATCTTCNGGTTGAACACTAACTGTAAATTCAAATTCATCACTTAATGTTGATTCNGGNGGTTCAACTTTAACAACNATNACTCTAAATTCTCCNGGNGCCAATGTAAATTCAAGATCATCNCTGTCTGGAATTANTGGAATCCATCCTCTNAGTCCTTCAGATAAAATTACAACTACTCTTTCATTAGTNTTNCCATCATTATAAATNCTTAATTCAAAATTTGCATTATCTGGATATTCAATATTTTGAGTTGTNCTTCCAACGGCTTCAATTTTCAANTCGTGTATTGTTTCAATATTTACNAGNACTTCTAATGTTTTTACATANTCTGCATTATGTTCTGATNTAACGTCTATGTATACNGTNCCCCCAGANCCATCTTCAGCATCTTCATCAATGTTTAGAGTTATTTTAACTTCAAGTGCATATAACATNATTTCATGNGTNTCNACTAATNNAGCAGCTAACCATGTATTATTTGCTTCATCCATATCTGAAAATTCAAGNATNTCACCATCNGGNTTGGTAGCAAATTCTCCNGTAGAGGTNTCCCTTAGTACATATTTCATTGGAACAGGNATAGATTCGGAACCATCATACATNANTCCATTTTTATTTATGCTNAATTCATATTCAATNCCANTAAGGGTNCTAATTGTAANNAATGCATTATCTTCTTGTGGGTTTCCNTAAAATACACCATCATTTTGAATCCAAAAAATGAATTCAGTNNTACCNCCTGGNGCTTGTGTAACTTCTACTTGGTTTGGATTNTCNCCNGGAGNNTCAAAAAATGCATTCATTCTAAAAATTAAATTTGAACTAGTAGTTGTNATATTGAATGTCTTTTGTAAATTTACTTGATCTGCAGTATTAAGAACTTGAATTGTAGAACGNCATTGNCTTTTTTCTCCTCCATCAATTGTNACTTTGGCTAAGAAATTTTTTGTTGTTTGNGCNGGAATATTTNCCATTGTAATTTCTACAGTATNTNCATTNTCNTCAAAGAAACGGACATCCCAATCNGAATTTCCACCNTCACTGCTNGTGCAAGAATTTTTTGAAACAACCAAATTNTAATTNTCTGCNATNTTTCCNGTATTTGTTACAGTAAATGGNTATGANACAGTTGCACCATCTTTACCNGATTGNGATGTAATAGANACTNCNANATCTATGNCATGTNTTTCANCAGCATAAACNGCAATNGAATCAGAATCTAGAATTTCTCCATTACGAATTAATTCNAGNTCGTATACAACAGCNTCATCTGCTAATGCATTAAGTGGTACTGAAACATTNATATTTACATTTACAGTTTGTCCTTGTTCAACTGNAATTGAATTTAAACTTCCNCCNGTATCNCCTGGATCAAAACTATANCTCCATCCTGCTGGCTCATTTGCTGAAATAGAAACAGAAAAAGAATCAGGNCCATTACCAGTATTTTTAATNGTAATTGGAAACGAATCAGAGTTTCCAGGTTCAATTTTAAAATCNCCNATTCCNGTGGATGTTATTTCTCCATCATGGAATTGNCCTACAGTTACTTCTANAGTACTTGAACAAATAANACTGCNAGAACNTCCTTGTTCGTTAACTCTAATAGTAATTGAATGAACTGTNCCTGCACTTGCAGAATTNTCTGGACTGACTAACACATCGAATACGTNATTTTCANCTAGAATTAATTCTCCATTGGGAGGTTCTATGTCTTGAATCCAAGAGTTCTTACTNCCAGCNGTNCTAATCGAAATCCAGAAATCCGTATTTCCTTCATTTTTTACTGTGAATCTAGCNGTGGTTTNTCCGAAAGGNTCAGCATTTACACTAACAGANGAACTTGTAAANGAACATTCTTTAATTTCGGGAATTTCTAATTCNAATTCTANTTCATCAGTTGTATTTTCTTCATCAGCCCCGGGTCCAGCATTTGTAACAGATGCNTCAATTAAAAAACAAGCAGTTAGGGCTTGATCTTNATTNTCNAGATNCAGNAACNGNAAATGTGACNATTTCTTCATCNCCNCTATCNANTTGAACTTGACTNGGNTCNATNTCTATGTTNAGAAANCTGATGNTTGGTCACANCCAAAATCATCATCTCTANNTNNTGNNTCAAGNTNAATTGTNTCATTAAATTGGCCTGTGTTTTTTACAACAACNGGCCAAGTCATTTCTTCGTCATTNCCATTCCATGTNTTTTCTTCAGGATGCTGAGTACTTAATTCAACGCCCCACGTACTTCCTCCACTTCCTTCACCTGCTGTTGTTGTTACGGTAACNTCAGCATTNCCNGGGGTTGGATCNGTGACTGCACCTACTTCATTCGCTACAGCATTGACTGTAGTATCACAAGATTCTGCNGGTTGTGCTGTAAGATTTACGNATAACATGACATCCACNGANTCACCNGNTGATATGGCGCCTTGTGGTTGTTCAACAGTTGAAGAATAACCAGTACATTCAGGTCCATTTGAAGCAGAAAGTGAAACTGTAATGTCATTTTCACCATCATTATTTACTACGATTGTATATTCTGCAGTAGTTCCAGGGTCTGCTTCTTGAGTCATTGGCATTGCATTAAGTGAAACCGTTGCAGCTGCAAAAACTGTTGGAATTGTAGATAGGAAAATAAGTGCTGTTAAAATAAATGCACAACTTCTAGATGGCATTTTATCTCTTCTCATATATTCTACGAGCCCACACATATATCAAAAACCCATTCTATGTTTGTATGAGTATCTGTTAAAATTTAGCATTTTTCAAAATTTCACGTCTATTTCAATTTTATGAACTTATCTTTATGTTTCATTGCATGCTCTCTTGCTTTATCTTCGGGATAGCCTGTTGAAATTAATTGTTTGACATATTGCTCTATTTTTTGTTTGGCTTGAGGTGTTAAATCTGTATCTTCAGGTTCTGTTTGAAATACAGGAGCAATTTTTGGCATATTTGTTATTGGNGGAATATTNAGTTGATTNGGTAGNGGNGGTAAGGGTGGNAAATTAATNGAATTNGATTTTTTATTGAAAAGACTTTCTTTAGGAATNAAAATTACTGCNCCNCCAATTAATGCAATAATTAANATTAACAATCCAAAAATCATAAANCCATTATTTCCNGAATTTAAACTGGNNTTATATTCTTCATTACCTTCAGANATTANATTGAAAGTATANNTNCCCCCCACTATATTTTNGTTATTTTGTAATTTTAGTTNGATTTCATANGTNCCTACATNCATAGGTATTAATTCAATAGTAACTCTTTTACTTTCNCCNGCATCTAATACAATCCAATTTGTATCTTTAAATTCNGAATNCCATTCNTCGGGNAAAANNATNTCTAATTTNTCACTNATTTTTTCGTTTCCAAGATTTGTAACTTCNAATTCTATTGTTGTCATTTTATTGTATTCTGTTAGTGGNACTGAAACATCAACCCATTCNANTTTAAATTCTTGAGGAACNGTCAAATTAAATGTACTATTAACNANATAATTNTCTTCAAATTCCAAAATAAACTCAATNACTTCAATATTTCCTGCTTGCATTGTTAACGGAATTGTTANCAAACAAGTNGCTATTTTTATTTCAGNAGNCTCAAANGTTTCAAGAGNATCACAGNTNGCNTCCCAATTATTATTACTTTGAATNATNACATNATTTGGAGTAAAACTTCTACTTCCATCATTAGAAATTGCCCANCTNATNTTAAAANCNANNCCAATTGGNGGNTTCTCTCCATTTTCTANATCTATTTCTNNCCCNTCATTTAATTGTAAATCTAAAAATTCAATNGNNGGNTNTGGNAGATANATTACNTCCAACTCATCAAATAATTCAAATNTAGAACCTTCNAATGTTGTCATAATAAGTTTGAANGTTCCACTTTCTGCTTGACCATTTCCTTGAANNGGAATTATTACATCTACATATGAATTAGGNTCAATTTCATAAAATTTNGTATAAGTTAGCACAATCCAACCAGATGGCATNATTGCATCAACNGTNACNGAAGATAATGAGTTTCCACTATTAATTAATTTAAATGACAAGTCTAATCTTTCATTAGGCATTACTTTCTCAANAGTCATATTGGTTATCGGATTNATCATTTCATAAGTTCCTACGATTAATTCAACTGATTTATTCCACATTTGTTCAGGGTTATTTTGGGANATAGCCTTAATATTCAATTCAATTGTTGTNCCNGCAGANATNAATGCNACAGGNGGATAAATNANGATNNTCAAATCTTTTTCATCNGATNCAGNCATTAATCCACTCTCGNTTGTGCTTNAGTCNGTATTTTCGAATTTAGCATCCCANTATTGNGGNGGTTCTAAGATAATATCATAACTTTGAACAGAATTACCACCATTGATAAATTTCAGATCAAATGTAGTGAGGCTAATNGGNGAGACTAAAATTTGTGAACTTGTAGACATAATTGCCAATGGCAAATTTTGTACATAAAGGCTTATAGTTAGACTTTCTTCAATATTATTATCCGTATCTGTTCCAATTAATTCTATGTCATAATATCCTGGTTCGGGAGGAAATTCTATTTCAGGAATACTCAATGAAATAAGAATTTCTTTAGTTTCTTGACCTTCTAAATTATGATTTGTTTTTGAAAAACTTACAGTCCATTGTTTAGAAAGTAAAGTAGAGCGCTGAATGGGGTTATTCGCCCTTATTGTTGTATTTGTTTCAATAAATGCNGTATTTGTAATATTTACAGACCATCTTGCTGAATCACTATTTGAATTTGTCCATTCTATTACTGACATCCCNGAATTCAAATTAATTCCGGGTGTTGTAACTTGAATACTATCATAATAGACATTATTAATTTCATCCATTTCATCTAANACATCATTAGAATCNGNATGAATTGAAATNTCTTTTACACCGGATGAATCGGGAGTCCAATCCCATGTCAANACNGTTTTAGCNCCNGTTCCTAATGTTAATTCNTAAGAACCAATTGCTTGCCCATCAATTTTTAATTCNACATCAAAATCATNNGCACCNGTATTTCCAATNTTTTGAATTTCATAACTAATTTGAATTTCTTCACCTACNCTTGGAATTACTTTACTAGTNATTAATGANCCAGGAACTGGAATNACNTCAGGACGTAAATCATTAATTCCAACNCCACTTGCNGCTATTGCAAACATTTGAGNNCTTGGTCCNCCATGTTGAACATCAGATACNGTAATTTTCCAAAGNCCTGTTTGAGCATTATCGACTAGAATAACTTCAACATTATTTGTATCATCAGCCGAACCTCCANCTACNGACCTNCCGTTTTGAAACACGTTACCCAAGTAAATTGTNCCATCNGGTGCTTCAACTTCNAAATTCAAATCATTAACNAATTGTTTTGTAGAAAATCTAGATCCCANNTGATCAGACCANGCTAAAACAACTTTGAATGGAGAACCNGGTGATGTTACATTTATGTTGTATTCTAAACTAGTTCCACTATTGGAAAGTGAGGACCTATCATCCACCCAAATCCCCCTTCCTCCTGTTGGCGCAATCGAATTTTGAAGATTAATACGNCCCCAACCTTCATTGTTATTTGGAATATCTCTCGTACCCACATCTTGAGCCCCTAAAATAAGCATCGCTTTCATTAATGCACCTTGTGGAGAAGCTCTTTCGGCAACCTCAGTCAAATATTCTCTTACTAAGGCTGCAGCTCCTGCAGCATTAGGAGTNGCCATTGAAGTACCNGTATATTCCATATAATACTGATTNTCCCAAGTAGAACCATCNTCNTCTGTAGCTTCTTGTGACTTACAAGAACGNACATATCCTCCNGGTGCTAAAATATCTGGTTTAATNCTATCATCATCTGTGGGNCCCCNNGAAGAACCACTCATGATTGTNTTTGGAGCNGCNCCATANCGACTTTGATGCATTCCAACAGTTAGNCTATTTTTTGCGGTNCCAGGTGAATTTACAGTTCCTGAATTNGGTCCATCATTACCCGCAGCAAAAACAATTGAAAATCCTTGATAGCCATTATAATAACGATCATAGGTATTTGCTTTGTCATCAACATCTTCACTTTCGCTAGTATATGCACCTTGTGAGGAACTTCCAAATGAACCCCATGAATTTGAGTGTATTCTAGCACCAGCTGTATACGCATTTCCCAATAATGAGGTTAAGGATGGAGAATAAAAACTTCCATCATCATCATCTTCCATTGCTTGAAAATATAATTCTGCTTGAGGTGCAACACCTGCATATCCACCACGAGTTCCATCACCAAGAACNGTACATGCAACATGAGTTCCATGTCCACTCCACTTATCACCAGTTTTACCTCCATCATTTATTACATCTATTTTAGCATCAATACGATTTCCAAAATCTCCATGATCGTGATCAATCCCTGTATCTGCTACAGCAATTAATTGTCCACTTCCATTCAGCCCATTTGTTGGAAAATGTGTAGTAACACTAGACCATTTCATATGAGTTCTTGAATTATCATTATAAATTGAAAATTCTGGAGAAATTCGAATCCAAGCGATACCTGGGTCAGATAATAAATTAATTAGATTTGAATTAGATGTTTTTGCATCATAACGTCCATTATCCCATTTAATAATTTCATTCATATTCATTTCCANCAATTTAGGTAAATTAGAAAATAATAAATCTCCTTTTATTCCAATAGTTTCAATATTTTCATGAAAACCATTACTGTCCGCTCTTCTCCAACCATCAATACGAAGTANAATNTCATCAATGTCNTGNTNTTGATTNAGTAATTCAGTAANAACATCNCCTAAAATTAGNGCAATNGGTATTGANTGTATTGCTTTAACTTGTTCAANTTNATNAATTTCTTCNAGACTNGANATAGGNCCTTGAACAATAAATCCACTTGGCCAAATATATTCTCTTATTACTAANCCTTCAATTTCATTCAGATTGTTTCGAGCATTTGTGAGGGGNTCTTCACCATCAATTATTATTAATTTNAANTCAGTTCTATACTCTTTCAAANTTTCAGGAATTTCAATTGTTTGAATGAATTCTTCAGAATTAAATAGNCCAATTCTAGTCCATGCTTCAGAAGGNCTTTTTTTAANATTAATNTCGTGATATTNAANAACATCTANATTATGTAATTTATTTGGATCAATATTNATTATTTCAAANCTTTTTTCNAAAGATTCATCAGAGAAAAGNTCATTTTCAGTTGGTTTTGCTAANGGAGACCAACTTGTTAAAATTAATAGTAATAATGCAATTACTACATGNCGAACTTCTCTGTTCACATTACTCCGTCTTCACTTNCCCTATTCAATGGTTTAGTATAGATGTGGCAGAATTAAATGATTAACCAATGCCTCGTTGCNTTATTTGTAAACCATTCATAAACCCAATCNCCAACTGAGTGAGTCCAAGTTGTGGATCTTTGATTATTTTTACCATCNTTGTAATTAATTGAAATTTTAATTACATAATTATCCCAAACTGTNGCACCNGGNATTGTTAATTCTAAATCATCACTTGCAACACTAATNTGGGCNCCAATNGATTCNCGATAAAAAATTGTGTTGTTNAATTCATTTCCATCTAAATCTTCAAANGAAATTTCTACACTNACCTCNCTAATTTCTCGGCTTCCTACGTTGTGNATTTGTGCTAAAANNACGTGNCCNCCTCCAGATTGCATGTATATTACTTCAACATTAACAGCATCTCTNGGTATTACCCAATAATATGTTGCAAAAATACTTGATAAGAATAAAAGTACTGTTAATGAAGCNGCNAATAATCTAACNGGGGAAAGNGACTCTTGAATNGATTGAAATAATTCAGCAGCNTGTTCACTTTTATCCAATTCTTCTTGAGTNGCATATACNGTNTCAGAAATTTGAATTAATTTTATNTCTTCATCTTCATCCAAATNTNTCACCTCAAAAAATAGTAAANAGAATNGTCAGAANNCCACTTGAAATTGGTTCAGGNAATACAAAGTGTGTTGTTGTAGCTCTGCCGTTTGTTACTGAATTTAATAATGACAAATCATTACCTANTCCGTTAATTGCAAATGTAGATGCNCTAGGAACNATACCNGTNACCTGAGCNTCAATTAGAACTCCTTTAGCATCCCAATTNATTCCNCCTAGTTCAANATCANCACTNCCTGTAGCGATTACTTTTCCTCCAGTAACATCACTAATTATTGCTATTGGGTAAATNTNCCCAATATAATGNGCATGAACGGTTGCACTCCGTAGATTTTCACCTAAAATTTCACTACTTTCTAGGNANACACCCGGTTGNANTGGNNTATTTGTTTGNCTNANATAAAAACGNTTAATTCCNTTTGGAAATGATTCAATTTTCATNCCCCAATTATCTGTGTGTTTGATACTNGTNGTACTAGGCATATCTTCNGCAAGCATTAGAATNTCAGATCTNGAATCNATNGCTCTTCCTGANGCATAAATGTAAAGATCCATATCATCNCCATTTGNGGTATAATCAAGAGTATTTACTCCTTGGAAAGTAGTATCTTCTGTAATATCAAAATCTTTTGAAGGNCCTGTAGAAAGATGCACTTCNCCAGGTAAGTTTCTCATGAATGCGGTAGCTGGCCACCAATTGTCATCAACNTAACGAGCCATTGTAATCATTAGTGCATCNACNGAATTAGGTGCTGATGTTGAACCNCCTGGTGCTGGAACAGTNAGNTCCATNTCTAAAATATCACCNATTGTTGCTGCAAAGTTTGCNCTNGNTGGNATATCTACAATTAANGATGANATNCGTTGNTTTAGAACTTTATCAAGCATAGTNATTTGAGCATATTCTAATGANNTNCCTAATTCAAATTGCATATCNGTATAAATNCGAGGAACTACTAAAGTTGAATCTGTAGACATGTACATTTTTATTTCAACATCNGTNGCTCTAGTNGTATCAAANCCNGCTAAATTAATGTTTAAATNCATNCCTTCTAGTCCATTTACTAAAATTACAAAGTCTCCATATTTTGGTTTCCAATCTGTCATTTTTAGGTTTAAACTCCATTGAGGNATNTCATCNTCAACAAAATAAAAGTAACTCATATCAACAATTGGAGCAATATTTGGCATCCAGNCTTTAATNTGGTANGATCTTTCATCATGTACAAATANNCCAGCATCTTTTAGTAATTCAGTATCNAAATTTTTCAATTCTTCNGAATTAATCCAACCATCTCTCATCATTTCAGAGAATTTTGCAGGNTCATGAATTTTTTCTTCCATTATTTCTGTAAAATTATTATGTTCNTCTTTAGTAATGATNCCATCTTCNAAGATTTTGNNNATTTCAAAACTAGNATTATTAGTTANATTNANTTTNGTTATGTTTAGNTCNANCATNGTTCTTTCAACAAATGTTGATGACAANCCATGAACCCATGCNGGTTCNTCTTCTACATANTCTCCTTTTTCAAGTTCAATAAATACATCAAATTCTTCATTAGAATCTAATTTTAATTCTAAACTTGCATTAATNTCTCCNGGCTTTGGNCCTAAGAAATCTCTNGTNAANTTNCCAACCANATCATTAATCCCNGTACCAAAACCTATGAGNCCTGANAGGAANTTTGANATNCCATTAATTCCACTTTTCTCTCCAAANTCNGGTAAAATTAGNGANTCACTNGAATCATCAGTAGGAACGCCAANTTCTAAATTCCCNGGTAANGGTGAGATTTGNAAAGTNGCATTTAATCCAAGNTGTTTATTTTCGTANGTNGTTTCNTCGATTAATTTTGCATTAAATGTNGATCCTTGAGGNCTAATTAATTTAATGTGTGCNAATCCTTCTGNACCNGTTGATCCNGGANCTTCTGGAGAACGCCAAGAAGCNGTAATTAAATNACTAATTTTTACAGATAAACTNGCTTCTCCAATNTCNCCATTTTGNCAATGGTANGCATGNTCNCCATCAAGAACNTAATCAGTAGNAGCATTTGAAATTTGAATTGCAATTGAACCCAATGGTTCATTAGANNTATATCCCACTTCNTCNCCAAGTAAAATTTCAAAATCATTAGGTAANCCTTCTAATTTTAATGCNTTTCTTTGNTTNNCAGCTTCNGCTCTGTAAACNANACTAGANATNCCNGTATCTGCAGTNTAATGCATTGATTCNGAATTTTGTACAATTGATAAATCNCCAGGCCTTCCAGTTAAGAGTGCTGATTGATATGCTGAAATATTTATTGAATTATTTTCATGTTCTAAATATGCAAATCTNAAGTTTTCTCCAGCACTCATTTTTATTTGNATNTCTCTAGTTTCATCANTAGGGTCAAATGAATAATGGATATCAGATAATCCTGTGAATTTAGCACTTAATCCGACTCTAGTTAAAGGTTCAATTTGACCTAACCTNCCAGTCACATAATCTAAATCAGTATCTTTAGTTAACATAAAATGGTCTTCTAAAATAGTTGGATGTGGNCTACTTCCAAATAAAATCATAATTTCTCCAAGGAANCTTTGNAATCTACTTTCACGAATGCTNCTCATCATTTCGATATTNATATCTCCACCACTAGAACCNGAAGTTTCTGTTAANGCTTCNGGAACNGTATTTAAAATNGAACCNATNTCAATTATTACATCAACAATTGTGANNATAGCNCCATCAAGAAGTTGACTAAAAGCGCTTAAACTTGGATCACTAGGNGTNTCAATTTCTTGATNATNTCCTCCTAATTCAAATGAACCNTATAAAACAATAACTTCNGGAATNTCTGTTAAAGTAAAATGTATTCTTCTATGNTCNGANTCATTTCCATANCTTTGGAACCATGAAANATAATCNAATTCTTCAATNTTCGTTTTTGATGCNATTAANACTAGAGTATTTGGTTGAGTTGAACTATGAGGNTTTACTGGTAGAGTTGGNTNATTATTATTTTCAGAAGTATCNNTTGTGAAATTTTTAATNCCTAAAATAAAAGATAACCTTGNAGGTCTTTGACCTGGCATATCNATTTCATCATCATANCCTAGCATTTCATAAATNCTATCAATTTCATCAGGTTCAAAACTTTGNGAAGGTAATTTTCTAATCCAACCAATTGCTTCNGTAATGTTNCCATATGTNTCNCCTTCTNNGAGTTTAGANCTATCTTCATAATAGTGAATTCTTAGNTCNGTNTCNCTNTCAGCCCAAAATTCAATNGTATCTAATCCATCTTCTCCAAGGTTATCATTTCTAATTATTANGTCAANTTCTTCNGGTAGGCAGTAACGTATNGGAATATTTGTACAAGGAACNGTAGAATNTCCNGTNGGNTGGAAGGAGGCATCAATATATGCCATTTCAAGAATNTCNGTAGGNTTATNTCCNGCAGGATAGTGGACNTANCCAAGCCCTANNGCAACTCCACAATCTTGTTGTTCNCTNGGNAAATNTCTTTGNTCAGGAGTATATTCAACTCTACATTTTGCNTGATCTGTATTTANTAAATTTAATGAATATGGNGAAGCTAACATTGCTAAACTTAATTCAGAACTCCCTTCAAATACACCTAACAATGTTAGTAATCCACCTGCAGCAGCGTCAACTGCNGAAAGAGTAGTATCTGTAATATTCAAGGTTACTCTTTCTAATCCAACATTTAATTCAAATNATTCAGGGCTTTGCTTGAATCTNGAATCTATTGTCCAAACATAACTTTCNCCAATATCTGAACCTANNGANAAATCATAAGTGAACCCTTTNAANAACGAAACTTCCAAANTATCCAAATCTTCCCACAAAGNATCATTGATGTNAATTGTACTAACNGTNTAGGAAATTGTAGGTTTTACCCAAAGTTGTGCAGGTACTCCNGTTGAAATATCAAAAATGCTNCCATCATATGGCCANGGATTTCCNAAATTATCAATAATATCCCANGTNTCTCCNTTTCCNAGTTCAANATCNGCATTATCTGGNAAAATTGANATTGTTAGNGTAACTACAATATCAGCNTCACAATTTATGTCACAATCTCCATCATNNTCNGTATCTTNTCCATTAANATCTACTTCATTATTAAATGGATTTGGNGGAAATGCAATTAATTGNCCATAAAANGANGCATTATCAAATTTAATTAATCCNTCNTCATCATTTATTGTNGAGTAATTTGTGATTACNACATAATTGTCAATTCCCCATGGAGCTAGAGTTTCCCATAAACTTGCAGGNAAACCTTCAGGTTTTTGCTGTGGNTCTTCAAGCATTTGATAGGGAAGTGGATGTAATGGATTATTTGGAGTAGTATCAGTCAAAATTAAATTATTTAAATCNGTTGAATTTTCTCCAAANGGGTCTTCTAAACCACTTTCTCGTTCTCTTTGATTNATCTCATCAANTATTGCTTGTGATGCTATTGGTGCTGCTTCTTGNCCATCACCAACAAAATTTGAAGAAGTGACTTCATGNAGTTTATCTAAAACTCCAAAATCATNCGTTTTTAATGCACTTGATTCTGCNNNTACAAGNGGAGAAAAACTAGAAANCATCATTAAAATAATNAATAAAAATGCAATTTTTNNTTTTTTGATTTTTTTTACGCGGGGAAGTTCCAAGATAAGCCGAATTCCCTCCATAAATATNGCAGGCNATGACCTTCCTCATTTATCATTGCCCTTTGTGGNCTCTTTTTAGCATTAATTTACTATAAATCTNAAAGGTCGAAGTCATCCNCATTTTGNTCATTTTTGTTTTGNNTAAGNTTTTGTGGNAGTGGAGGTAATTCAATTTTTAATCCNCCNTTNTTTTTCTTAGTTGAATCATTTTCNTTTTTAATTCCNGGAATTTCAATTTTNAANCCNGAACNACNTTTTTGCGCTTCAACTTTTTCNGTTTTCATTTTCTTNTTTCATTTCNTTTAAAAATGACAAATCATCATCAATTTCTTTTGGTTTTTCATCTTTAATTTCAGGTTCTTCCATAAGTGCNTCAAGCATATNGTTTCCAATATTNTTATTNNTTTGAGTTTGAATNGATTGAGGATTATTTGNGGGNATTCCAGCAATATCNTGATAATTTATTTGTTGTGNTTGAGGCCNACTCCATTGTTGTTCNGGATTACNNACATTTGCGACATTTGCCAAATCNTTTTGNTCATTACCATATAATTCTTGAGATAATTNTTGTTGTTTNAATTCTGCTTGTTCTTCAGGAGTTAGATTTTTCCCTTCGGCTTCAATTCTATCNATTCTTTGTTGAATNGATCTCCATGCAAGAGTNCCANCAGCNCCNAATAATCCAAGTAAACCAANTCCNCCAACAACATANACCATTGATGAGGTTTCNGGTGGAGGGGCTTGAGATACTGCAACAGAATGAGTTAACTCTAGTTTTCTATTTTCNGAATTTAAAACTTGTACCATTACAGTNTAAACCCCNGGNGTAGAATAAGTATAACTCATTTTAGCTTCATTTGTTGTAGTATCNAATGCTCCGATTATCCAATCATTTCTTTTATTTCCATCATTATTACTATCTGTACTTAAGTCAATGTCCCAACGAAAAATTAAATTAGAATCTTCAGGGTCAGTTGCTTTAATTTTGAAATCTAATTCTGTATTTTGTACAATATTGTCNTCNGGCCAAACNACNGANATTAGTTCTGGTGCAGTTGCATCAANAATCGTNATGCTTAAACTAGTTTGAACNATATTTCCAGAAACATCTGTNACTTTAATCATAAGATTGTGTAAGCCTAAATCAGTAGTTGGTAAAATAAAAGAAGAACCTTGATTAGGATTTGCATTTGAATCCCAAAACCATTCTATTGAATCAATTTGATGATTGTCNCTACAGTCACAATTCAATGTNAAATCAGAATTTTGTTCAATAAACGCATTATTATTGATGCCNGAAATTTTAACANTTGGNTCAATTAAATCAACNACNGATATTGAAATAGATGTTGTAGCAACTTCTCCATCCGATCTTAAGATTTCTAAACTCACNGANTATTCACCNGGAGATTCCCATTTTGCATTTGCAGTTGTTGAATCAATTAATCCAATGTTTTCAATGTCCCAATTAAAATTTTCAATTTGATTCCATTTATTTGGTGTTAATGAAGCATCTAATTGAATAGTATCTTCCAATTGAATTTCTGTTGAATTGTGCGATGTAATTTNNATTATTGGATTTAATACAGGGTTNACTGACATTTTAATTGTTGTTGCCATCTTTGAATTTCCTTGATTATTNATTGTTAACCANAANGGNACATCTGCAAATTCTGAAGTNATNGTTGAATCTAATTGATTATTTGNTCCAGCNATNCNTAATNNATCACCAATCCAAATTAATTGNTCATTGTTTCCTAAATAAGTNAAACCAACTTCTCCNGNTCCAAATAATGGNNTAGATTCAATTGTAATTANNTCTCCTTCATCAAAATATAATGCTTCATCATTGATTGTTTCAGTTTCTAGAGTTTNTAATTGGATNATNGAATTATGGGGAGTCCATGNCCAAGTTTCATTGTTTAAATTTACAGANACAGCGATAGAAACTGAATTTCCACCANCTGCGCCTCTNCCTTNATCTGCAGGGTGTCGCATATTGTCTAAAACAAGCATATAATCCTCATTTGAGGGTATTGACCAAGTAAATTCAATATCTTCTGTTAAATTTTCTATACTAGGATTTTTTTCAATTAAATAAGAACCACTTAGAGGATTAATATGGTATTNTTGCTCATTTAAATAACTATAATATACACCCGAATCCATAATTAAAGNATCAATNGCGTNTGATGAATTTCCAATGATATTAATATCCAAAATTTCATTNCCTNNTGAACCTTGAAAAATTAAAGCTACACAATCNTNATCATTTACNATAAATGCTGCATCAACNNCAAAATTTGNATTAAGATTATAATTATATTCAGNACATGTAAAAGANGCTCTNGCANTGGTATTTTTATTTTCNATNTTGNGTTCTAAATTAGTAGNAANTAGTGGNATTATTAGCAATGCAACCATGGTCAGCACTATCAAAACCCGTGGTCGCATATTCATTGGTCATCCGACAACCTCATGAAACTTGTCTAAATTTGTTCCACATCTATTCATCAATCTCATAAGCCAACTTTACTTGTATTGAATTATCACATGACCGATAGTAATGATTTTCCGATTGCCCCCATTGCAAAGAAAGTAGATTATATTGTCAAATTTGGCAAAGTAGATGGCGAAAATAGAGGTAAGAATCCAATTAACCCCCCAATTGAAAAAATAGATTCTTATTATTGGATGAGGGATGATTCAAGAACAAATCAGGAAATTTTAGATCATTTGANATTAGAAAATGAATACACNAAAAAATGTACNAGNTCTTTAATTANTAATCAAGAAAAAATCTANGANGANTTACTGTCNCATATTCAGGAAACAGATACAACAGATCCNGTTCCAAATGGAAAATTTGAATATTATTCNCATACGATTGAAGGNTTATCTTANCCAATTCATTGTAGAAGAAATAGAGATTTAAATAATTCAAAAGAAGAAGTNATTTTGNATGAAAATGAATTATCNGAAAAATTAGGNACTACTCAAATGAATGTTGGAGGNATTCGAATGAGCCCNTCTCAAAATTTATTGGCATTTTCTGTNGATACAAGNGGATATGAAACGTATGAGATTACAGTTATAAATTTANTAAATAAAGAAATTATTACTAAAATTCCAGATATAGCTAGTTTTGAATGGGGAGGNGATGATCATACTATTTTTTACACAAAAATGGACACTGCCCATAGGCCTTATCAGGTTTGGAAAAATAATTTCAATAATCCAAACCCTGATAAATTAATTTATGAAGAAACTGATGAATTGTTTTGGTTGGGAATATCTAAATCTTCAGACCGTGAATTATTATATGTTTTTTCAAGTTCAAAAGANACNAGTGAAGTGAGTTTTCTTTATTTAAATTCAGAAANTCANGATTTAAAATTAATAAGAAAACGAAAACAAGGAGTCTTATATTCAGCGAGTAAAAGAAATAATATGTTTTTTATTGTAACAAATGCAGATAATGCTAAAAATTTTGAAATACTTACTAGTNATTTAGATAANCCGAATGATTGGAAACCATTAACCGATATTTCAGGAAATATTATTTTTAATAATGATGATTCAAGAAGCATAAATTATACAATTTCATTTCAAAATTTTCTTATTGTATTTGGTCGTGAAAATGGATTNAAACAATTNTGGTGTATNAATTTTGAAAAAAATANNCCCTCTAGTTTCCATCAACTNGAATTNCCAGAATCNGCTTACGTTGTAGGNATGGGTTCAAATTTAGAATTTGAATCAAAATATGTTAGGATCACATATAGTTCAATGGTTACGCCACATACTATTTTTGATTATGATGTTACTAAAAAAGANTTAAACCTAATTAAACAAAAAAATGTTCCTAATTTTGAGTCTTCNGAATTTGANACAAAGAGAATTAATGCAACTGCAAAAGATGGGACTTTAATTCCAATTTCAGTTGTTTATCGTAANGATTTTCATTTANATGGAATCAATGATTCAAAATTNATGCTATATGGTTATGGTTCATATGGNTCTTGTATTGAACCNAGTTTTAATTCACGTATTTTNCCTATGTTAAACCGNGGAATTGTCTATTGTATNGCTCACATAAGGGGNGGTTCTGAAATGGGTCGTTTTTGGTATGAAGATCAGGGNAAATATTTGACTAAAAAGAATACATTTGAAGATTTTTGTAGTTGTGCTGAACATTTGATTAGTGAAGGTTGGTCTTCTCCAAAAAATATTGCAATAGAGGGTAGAAGTGCTGGAGGACTGTTGATGGGTGCTGTACTAAATATGAGGCCAGACCTGTTTAATGTTGCAATTGCAGGCGTTCCCTTTGTTGATGTAATGACTACNATGAGNGACCCNTCAATNCCATTNACTGTTGTTGAGTGGGAAGAATGGGGAAANCCNAATGAAGAAAANTTTCATGATTATATGAATTCATACTCTCCGATTGAGAATGTAATTGAACAAAGNTATCCNAATATTTTAATNACAGCAGGTTTACATGATCCTAGAGTTGCTTATTGGGAAGCAATGAAATGGTGTGCAACATTAAGAGAAAAAGCATCAAATGATTCAGGTTTAATTTTATTAAAAACNGACCTTGAAGCAGGTCATTTTAGTGCATCTGATNGATACAAATACCTTAAAGAAAAGGCNTTTGAATACGCATTTTTATTTGATTGCTTAGATCTATGAATTGATTTCTATTGAATTTGATGTNAAATTAATTACNTCTTTATCAGAAGCGGCATGNACAGAATCAAATTCTTTTTGTGCTTCGTCTTTNAGATATTTTGTATCTTTAATTCTAGAACTATAGTGAGTAATAATNAGGTGTTTTGCTTTAATCAATTTAGCGTGATTTGCNGCTTGAATTGCAGTAGAATGAAGATATTTTTCAGCNTTATCTAAATTTTCTTCCATAAATGTTGCTTCGTGAATTAATAAAGAGGTTTCTTTTTCTGTTTTTGAAAAATTAATGAAACCNTTATTTTCTCCACTAGTATCNCCACTAATGAGAACACTCGGNCCTGTTTGTTCAGAANNTCTATAATCTAAATGAGAATGNTTTCCAACACTTTCTCCTTTCGCTAATAATTGAATTTCTNCTNTTGTCAAATTGTTTTTTTNTGCGAGNTCAGAATTAAATTTNCCTTTTTTATCNTCTTCTTTAATCCACCATGCACAACTNGGAACAGTATGTAATGTAGGAATATTTAGAATTTCAATACCATTAGTATAATCTTTNAAATCATCAATTTTTTCAACANTTTTNCNTAATGGGTCAATTAAGATTGCATTTGTTTTACCAANTTCATCATTTTCATTAGTTCCNACTAGAATCCAATTTNTTTCAAAATCAAGAAATTCTNTAGTNCCNCCNAATGACCACCAAAATCTGAATTGAAAACATAAATCAACATTAGATGGTTCTAAATCAGANATTTCAGCAAATGGNTTTTTNGTTTCAAATAATCTATTTATTATTTCATGAGTTGTAGGTGCAATAATGGTTAGAGGTTTTTCTCTACCTTCTAATGAGAGTGTTTTCAAAAATGGTAATAATCCCCAGGTATGATCTAAATGTCCATGAGTTAGTAANATAGTACANATTTTTCCNGTTTTAACNCGAAATAGAGATTTTTTCTCNTTCAAATCTTTATTATGTGTGTAAATTCGTTCTTGGAAACCTTCTCCACAATCAACAATTATAGCTCCTTTTTCTGTATTAATTACAGAACCACTTACACTTCTACCATGGGCAGGTTTTGACGAGGAGGTTCCAAGAATGTGTATCTGCATTTGACTCACCAAGGCTATTGAACAGGATTTTTTGGAATTGGAGTTTGTGGAAACCAACGTAGAATTACAACATCATTTACTGCACGAACCCATCTCCANGGTATTGCTACGTGAATACCGTCTTCTACAATGTTTGGTTTACATTCATTTACAAATAAATGTGTACAATTCCACTCCTTAGTTTCGACAACACAATCATGAACCAATCCAAGCAATCTTCCATCTGGAAGGAACACCTGTTTTCCNTTTAGTTCGGCTAAACTACCACGAGTCACTGTATTGCTGAGTATGACATGGGAAATCAATATTGNCATNAAAAANCCATTAAAATTAGGTTTTTTTNGATTATTTGCCGCGATTCAAATTTGCTTTAAGNCTTGGACGTAATTTNTCAGCACCNTTNCCTTTGTTANGAAGTCCTCTTCCTCTTTTACCAGCACTAGTTTTTCCACGGAAAGCTCTTCCTCTATGGGATGAACCTTCAGAAACCCAACCTAAGTCCTTGTCATTTTTTATTGAAGGATGATTAGGATCTACAAGAATNACTTCAAAGAATTTATGTTTACCATCTTCGCCTACCCAATATGAATTCAAAACTTCCATATTCGGGTGATGTCTAGAAACACGTTCTTCTGCAATTCTTTGAGTATTTTTTGCCATTGTGATTTTANTTATACCCATTTTACTTGGTTTACGCTTCATGTGGATTTTTCCTTTTCTAAGTCCTCCACGTCTTACTCTAGTTCTAATTAATACAATTCCCTGTTTTGCTTTGTAACCTAATCTTCTTGCCGCATCTAAACGAGTTGGGCGTTCAATNTTACAATTTACAGGTTCTCTACGCCAAGCAGCCATTCTTTTTTGACGTACTTCAAAAGGTATGGAATCTTTAGGCCTTTTCCAAGTTTCCCTGGTATATTGGTATAGTCCTTTTGCCATGTTGATACCTCTTCGAGCAACTTGGCGACCAACCACCCCTTTATGACCGTTGTCTATACTATTCCTCTTCAGGAATCATAGATTCTACGTCATGGAGAAGGTCTTCTAGTGACGAAATACTATCATTATATTCTATTTTTTGAGCNACTTGAAGAGGTACTGGCATAGTACTTGAGATTGTATCATATTCACTNCTAATCATTGTAATTTCAGCCCNAATNCTTTGCATTGCAAGTGATATTGCACTTTCGTATGTTCTCTTATCTAAATTTCCATTTTCATAATGNTCTAGTAGTCTTTGAAGAACTTGTAATACATCTTCATCAGTGTTTACTAAACTTCTTCCACCTGATCCTTCTTTCATTGTGTAGAATAATTGTGACATAGTAGCAGCTAAACTACCAACTAAACCAATACCGACTAGCATTAAAAACGCAGCAACAACTCTAGATAANGGATCTACAGGAGAAAAATCACCATATCCTACAGTTGTCGTAGTTACTATAGCCCACCACATCGCATCACTAAAAGAATTAATCATTCTTGAACATTCATCTGGCATATTTGACANTTGGACTTTTTCACCATAATTGTTNACAGTTGTACATAATGNTTCATATTCTTGNGATTCGAAAATGTATACGAAAAACCCNCCAGCAACAATTAATGTAAGNACAATNGTAAGTAAATGCAACATTTGCTTTTCAACAGTAACTTTACTTTTTCTTCTAGCCATTCCTATTAATCTTAAGACACCAGAAAATGCTCTAACTAAACGTAGCAATCTTAAACCACCAAGAGAAGCAAGAAGTGGAATTGCTGTTACAAACATTGGAATTAATCCAAGGAATTCCCACCAATGAGTTTTCCACCACCATTCTTTATCTATACATCTTTCATAATCATCTCTTAAATCTGCAAGGAAAATACAAATTAATAATAAATCTGATAANGCTAAAAACATCCATTTTAGATCTTTATCTTCAATAATATCAAAAATAGTTCTTTCACTAAAATATTCTAAATCATAAACAATTATTGCAATATTTGCAATTGTGAGTAAGAAAATGAGGTAATCATTAGCCCACCAAGGCTGCTCTTCAGTTACGTATTTTTCACCTTCTTCCAATTCAGCCATAACAATCCGCAGAAAGAACTTATTTTTGAGTTTTATTGCTATAACTAAATCATTGATATTCTAGAGGAGTAGGGTTTCATAGTTTTATTATTACGGGGGGTTATGGCCAGAGGTGATGCTCCATTAAGGCGTTTAATTAAGCATATGAGTTCTCATCGTAAGACCGTTTGGTTAGCATCAACTTGTAGTGTAGTAAACAGATTATTTGATTTGGCTCCTCCAGTGCTAATTGGGGCGGCGGTAGATGTTGTCGTTAGAGGAGAAGGTTCAGTAATTTCATCAATAGGAATTGTCAATGTTCACCATCAATTATGGTTTTTAGCAGCAATTACATTTTTAATTTGGGGTTTTGAATCATTATTCCAATATTTGTATGGAGTTTTGTGGAGAAATTTAGCACAAACAGTGCAACACGAACTTAGATTAGATGTTTATGGGCATATTCAAAATTTAGAAATGGGTTGGTTTCTTGAGCAATCTAAAGGTAATTTAATGGCAATAATGAATGATGATGTGAATCAACTCGAACGATTTCTAGATGAGGGAGCAACAGATTTGTTACATGTTGCAACAACTGTAATTGTTATCAGCACACTCTTTTTTATTATAGATTGGAGAGTAGCACTTTTCTCAATAGCACCGATTCCATTGATTCTATGGGGCTCTTTTCGTTTCCAATCAAGAATAGCTCCAAGATATGCTGATGTTCGATTGAAGGCTGGAAATATTGGAACTTTGCTGGAAAATAATCTTACAGGTATTACAACAATTAAGAGTTTTACAGGTGAAGATAAGGAATTTGAAAGATTAAGAATTACTTCAGAAGATTATTGTGAATCAAATCGTAGTGCTATTAAACTCAGTGCTAGTTTCGTACCTTTAATTCGAATGGCCATTTTAATTGGTTTTACAGCAACACTAATTTTTGGTGGTGAATTAACATTAAATGGAACTATTGAGGTTGGAGAATTCAGTATATTGGTATTTATGACTCAGAGATTATTGTGGCCATTAACAAGATTAGGTGCAACATTTGATCTTTATCAGAGGGCTATGGCTTCAACAAATAGAGTGCTTGATTTATTGGAAACAGAGATTTCAATGAAGGATGGAGACAAAATGTTGGTCGATGTTGATGGAAAAGTAAATGTTCAATCTGTTAGTTTTGCTTATCCAGAAAGAGATTCTACATTAGAAGAGGTAAACCTTGAGATTCCTGCAGGTAAAACAGTAGCAATTGTTGGTCCAACAGGTTCAGGAAAAACAACATTAGTTCGTTTATTATTGAGATTCTATGACCCTAGTGATGGTTCAATTCAGATAGACGGAATAGANGTTCGAGAAATTAAATTATCTTCTTTGAGNNAATCAATTGCATTAGTTAGTCAAAGAGTTACATTATTCCCTGAAAGNGTNAAAGAAAATATCCNTTATGGNAATCTTGATGCTACNGATGAAGAAATAGAAAATGCAGCATCAATNGCNGAAGCGATAGAATTTATCAATACATTNCCANATGGTTTTGATACTAAGATTGGAGAAGGAGGNTACAAATTGTCTGGTGGNCAAAGACAACGGCTATCAATTGCTAGAGCNGTTTTGAAAGATGCACCGATTTTAATTTTAGATGAAGCAACATCATCAGTAGATAATGAAACAGANGCTGCTTTNCAAAGAAGTTTAGCTCAGATTAGTGAGGGTAGGACAACATTAATTATTGCACATAGACTTTCTACAATACGCAANGCTGACAATATTTTTGTTCTTGANAATGGTAAAGTTATAGAATCAGGAACACATGATGATTTAGTTTTGAAAGATAATATGTATAAACGACTTTGGGATGTACAAACAGGTATGCAAGACAAGAAANAGGANTAAGATTAAATCAGAAANGTATGAGTGAAAATTATGGAACAACCTGCCCGATTAAGATATTCAATTATTTTTTTAACNTCATATACGTTTATTTGGATGATTTTAGGATGGATTTTTTGGGTTTTGGGTGGATGTAAAGCAATTATGCCTTTTATNTCAGATTTGGATCTNTATCAACCAGGNGATACAATATTTACATTAGGCGCTATAGGAAGTAGTTNTTTGGCTATTTGGTTTCTTTTTGAACTTCAAAATTTTAGACATAAATATNTGTTAAAAAATAATTTTAGTAATTTTTGGATTGTTTTTAATTACGTTTCAGTAGTTCCCGGAATTGTTGCAGCNGTNTCATGTTTTAGAATAGGNTATACTCCTTGGAATGTTNATGGATTCGCACATGGTTCTTTTGCTAATGATATTTTTTATGGNGGGGTAATTTGGTGTATTTTAGTTACAGTATTAACTTTTAAATTATTCAAAGGANCTGAGAATTTTNTTAAATTAATCTCTATTAGGGTATTTACAGCATTAATTGCTGCAGTTTCATTATGGCAAATGATTGTAAATGTTTCCAAAGTTTGGACTAAAGATTTTGATTGGGACCTTTGGAATGAATCAACCAATAATATGCAAGAATTCTGTACAAATCAGATTTATCCAGTATTGGATAAAGCGGCTTTGTGGGAATGGGCATTGATTGCAGGTATTTTAGCAACTGTTTTGACGTTTTTACCTGAAATAAAATTATTAACACTTAATGAAGAAGAATAGAATGAGCGGATAGAATGAATTTGCCAAATAGTATCGTTTCTGATAAATCATTAAAATCAATTTTGATTTTAGGAGTTATTACGGTTATAGGAACATCATTAATCACTCAAATAATGTTACAAACCGGTGAAAATGTTAGAGAATATTCAGTAGATCTTTCAGATCAAGTTCCTGGCTCTGATAATTATTTTAATTCATTAGCAGTTTATCCTAATGGTTTACCTCCTTACATTTCATCTGGAGGAGTTTATTCTCCAGAAATAACAATATTTAATATTGGATTTAAAATTGCAGGAATTTTATTTATTTTCATCGGAATTGAAGCATTTTTACGTACTGCTTCAAGTTTAAATTCAGATGATAAAAAAGAACATAATTTTAACACTCTTTCATTAGCATGCTCAATAATTTCTGGAATTTTAGTATTTTCTATAACATTTTTCCCCTTTGATAAAAAATTAATGCCTCATGTTATTATTGCGATGTTAATATTTATTTTCATCTCAATTTGGATTTATTCTTTTATGATGGCACGGAAAAAACTTGATACAGAAATTATGTTTAGGGGTAGATCTATTAATGAAATAAGGCATAAAATTGCTTTATTTGGATTCTTTTCATTTTTATTTATGTGCTTTTTTGTTTCATTAAATATGCATTCAATTGGAGCGATTGGTGAATGGGGATTAATGTTAACAAGTCAACTTCAGACTCTAAGTTTTATCCCTAATTTAAACAAAAAAATCAATTAATTTTTAGCATTATTCATTAGTTTGAAACTATTGGAGGTCAATAATGGCCGAATCTAAAACACGTACAATGCAAGAATGGTTAGACGCATATGGTGTTAGTCACCAAAATCCCCTTAACAAAAAAATTCATTGGGTTTGTGTTCCATTAATTTTCTTATCTATTGTAGGTCTATTGTGGTCAATTCCTAAACCATGGTCTGTAGATTATGTTTGGTTAAATTTTGCAACACTTGCAATTATTCCAGTTTTCATTTTTTATGCTAGGTTATCGATTTCATTAACAATAGGAATGATGTTATGGTGTGCTTTTTGTTTTGCTTTTTGTGGATTTTATAATGAATTAGTCAGTTTTCCACTTTGGCAATCCTCAATAATTGTGTTTGTTTTAGCATGGATTGGACAATTTTATGGACATAAAATTGAAGGAATAAAACCATCATTTTTTGAAGATTTACAATTTTTAATGATAGGCCCAGCTTGGTTAATGAGTTTTATTTACAATAAATTTGGCATACGTTATTGAAATTCATTCTGGTGAATTATATGGCAACTATGAATATTTTTTTATCAGCATTTTTTGCAGGCTTAGTTGCAATTTTAGCAACTGTTGCAATTGAGAGATATGGGGGAGTAATAGGAGGTATTATTGGAACAGTCCCTACAACCATAGTACCAGCAGCAGCATTTATTTGGATTGCAGATTCTAGTCAATCCTCATTTGAATCTTCAATGGGAATGGTGCCTGTAGGTATGTTGTTAAATTCATTTTTTTTGTGGTCTTGGAGAGTAACACCGACAATAATTCCAGAATGGAAGTTTTCACTTCGTCTTACAATTATTACATTAATCAATCTTAGTTTTTGGTTTGCAGGTGCGTTTATTTCAGTCATATTATTTTCAGATTTAGATCCTATGTTAGTGGGTGTATTAGCTCTTCTAATTGGTTTATTATTTGGGCGTTGGGCGACAAGAAGGCACCATCCAGCACCACGTGGAAAAAATAAAGTTGGAATTACAATATTAGCTTCTAGAGGAATTGCCGCTGCAATTGCAATAGGCGTTGCAGTTTGGCTTTCTCAACAAGGGTCACCATTATTGGCAGGGATAGCTTCAGTTTTTCCTGCAATATTTTTGACAACAATGGTTGCTCTTTGGATTTCTCAAGGTGAAGAAGTTCCTAGCGGGGCAGTTGGTCCAATGATGCTCGGCTCAATGTCAGTAAGTTTGTACGCATTAGTAGCAACAGTTTTGATACCTTCATTTGGAATAATAATCGGGTCTATTTTTTCGTGGTTAGTATCATTAATCTTTTTTTCAATTCCAGTTGTATTTACTCTTAAAATTACAAGTGGATGAAAACACTCAGGTAGAAGATGCTTAAAACGTAGTTCTTCTCGGCTATTAATATGTCAATAATAGAAGCATACAATGAAGCCTGGGAAAATGGAGATGTCGATGCATTAGCAGAGATAATTCATGATGAATTTGTGTTTAATCCACATGTTGGTGGAGTCACTATGAGTAAATCCGATTTACTAGGATTTGCAGGTGGTGATGGTGCACCAAAATCTGAAGATGATAGAATATTATTCGAGAATGATCAAGTTGGAGTAGCTCATGCAATAGTTCACTTTGCTAATGGTTCAACATCTGAGGCAGTTCTATCGTTTATGAGGTTCAAAGATGGAAAGATAGTATCCATGGAAACTGGTGCAACTCCATTATCTGATGATTACAAACTTGTAGGTTCAGAATAATTAATTAAGAATTTCTTAACATCATTGTTACGGATTTCTTTTCATGATGAAGAACACCTACTTCAGCAAAGCCATGTCTTTTGTGAAATCGGATGGAATCTGGATTTGGCGGTTTGAGACTAACTTCTGCAGCAACAGGGTATTCTAATTTTTGAGCGTGAGCAATTACTTTTTCGTATAGTAATGAACCAATTTTTTTGTTTCTACTATTTGTTGTAACAGCCACCCTGTCAACATATAGGAAATCTTGGTAGTTTTTATTGAACCAAGCATAGTTCAAGCTTCCATATTCAGTTCTCGGAAGAAGACAAATTACAATCCCTAGTAATTCATTCTCATCAAATGCTCCCAAAGATAGTTCTGAATAATTTAGTAAATTTGCAATTTCATCTTCAGATACTTTTCCTGTACCCGGTAAACCCTCTTCGTTTATTTTCCAAATAGCAGGAATATCACTATTTTCAAGTTCACGAATTATCAATTCTATCACCTGCTTTTCTTTCAATATAACTCTTTAATTCTACAGCAGTAGGCTTTTTTCTTGGTTCACTAAACCCAAAAGTTGCTTTTGGTTCAAAGTTCGTCATTTTTCCTAAATCTTTCTCATTTATTGATGCTTTTGCTGAAATCAAATTACTAACTTTCTCAATTGCATACCATTCTTGTCTTCCATCATTTGTTGAACCATTTGTTTTTGTTTTGAAAAAGATAAATGCAACTATATATTCTAGACTAGAGATAAACCATAGTGGCCTTTTGAAAGGAATTTTAATTCCTTTAGACCATTCTAGTTCACACATGATTTGATCCGTTTTGATTAGTATTTGATTTGATTTTTCTTCTATTGAGAATTTTGAAATTATATATTCATCAAATTGATACATGTTTGAAATAAAATCAATTAATTTTTGATTTGGTGCAATTAGCACCTTTTTCCCATCAGGTTTGGCCCACATAATATCTGTGAATTTTCCGAAAGGAGAATATTTCCAATTTCCAATCACGATTCTATCTCCAGATTCAAAACCACTTGAGAAAATTTGTCCATCAAATATTAACAAATTATTTTCGTCGTAAATTTCATCTTTGAATGGAGTGAATTTTCCAATCCAAAGGGCAGTAAAAATAAGGGCAACTTGTATTGCTCCTCTGAGAATATGCCATTTATCTGCATATGTTTCTCCACTTAATGGTATATTGTTTATCCACATATTCAGGTTTGCCCAATAGAGTGTAATTAGCATTAATACCATTGCAGCAGCAGAAACTTTTCTTAGTCTCGGAATCATTATTCCAACGCCAATTAATACTTCGAAAATACCACTTAATATGACCCAAAAATATGCATTCCCTAGTATTTCAGGAACAATTGGTTCGAACCAAGTAGGGTCTGTAAAATGAGCAATCCCAATCCAAACAAATGGAATTCCATAAATTATTGAAATAATATCTCGATAATTCATTCACTCACCAATTGAATTCTTTTTTTTGCAATTTCAATATATTCTTTTGAGATATCACAGCCAATATATTTCCGATTATTTTTCAAAGCCATTTTACAAGTTGTACCTGAACCACACATTGGATCAAATACTAAATCCCCTTCATTAGTCCAAGATAGAATATGATCTTCTGCTAATTTTTCCGGCATTACAGCAGGGTGTTCAAATGCAATTTTATCACTTGTAGTTCCATGCATTCCAACAGCATATTCCCAAATATTAGTTCTAGCTTTTTTTGAATTTAATTTTCCAAGGACTTTGTTATTTACTCCGTCTGGCCCTTTGTTAGTTGGCATTTTTTCGTACCCTTGTCTAACTGTATCAATCATTATTGGGTTGTATGTATTTGGTTTTCCTTTAGTAAATACATGCATGAATTCATAGCAATTTGTGTAAGCATTTGAACGCATGAATGGAGTATTTTTTTTACGATATATCATGATATCGTGAACATTAAAACCAATTTCTTGAAAGTAAATTGCTTGTTTAAAACTAGTTAGTGATTTATTTCCGTTTTTGATTTTATCACCAACAACCCAAACTACAATTCCACCTTCCTTTGTAATTCTAAATAATCCATCAGCTATGCTTTTGAAATCAAAATCATATCCTTCATAATTTCTTAATTGATCGTATGGAGGTGATGTTACAGTCAAATCAACGGAATTTTCATCCATTGAATTCATTAGTTCAACACAATTTTGATTAACTAAGTAATTGAATTCCATATTTTTACCTTCAAATTTAATTTTCCTTAAAAGTCTAAATCAATGTGATATAAGAGGTATTCTTCGTGAAAATTATTTAATTTTATATCTGTCATGCTGTTTGGTAAATCTATTCTAAAATTATCTAACTCATCTTCATTTGAAATTTTCACTACTTCATTTATCTTTACACTTTTTCTGCCAATTTTTAATAAATATTTTATGAATGATTTTTTAGCATCTATTGTTTTATATCCAAAATAACTATAATTTTTAGGAAATAAATGATCCCATAAATTAATGTCTTCTGAGATCTTTCTTTTTTCTTTTATTGAGAGTTTATTATAGATTGCAAATTTGAAAAACTCATTTCCTAATGTTTTAAAATGTTTATATTTACCTACCTGTGAACAAAAATATGTCCCAATTTCTTCAAGAAGAGTTTTCACATTTCTTTGAGAAAAATATTTTGCAATCACTAGTAAATCACTTTTTTTACTTTCAAAGTGTTTTATTGCCGTCATAATTTCTGACACTTTTGCTTTTTCAATGCCTTCAAATTCCTGTCTTATATTTTTACGTATTTTTTCATTATTGGCTTTATTTACCTTCGACAGAATTAATGTTTCTGCGAGTTTTTCGAGAATGCTCGGTGCAACTCTTTTTTTAATTTCTGTTACAATTTGTTTGTGTTCATTATGTTTACCCTTCCACTCCATTAAGTAATTATCAGTCTCTCGAATTTGAGATAATATATTAGTGCGGGTCATAGTTAGAAAATAAATTAATCGTATTGATTCATTAAAATCATTTACAACTATATCTTTTGGGTGATTCTCCCTTTCCATTAACGATGATTCATATTCCATAATCTTCATTCTTTCTAAATGAGTAAATTTGTTTTGTTTCAATGCGAAATAATTTCTAACTCTATTGTGAATGTCTGATATTTCTTCACTTTCATGTAATTTTACAAAAATATTCAATTCTTTTCTTTTCTTATTCAATAATGTTTCATTCCAAATGATGTCTGAATCATTCTTTCTTTTATATTTAGAAATAATTTCTGTAATGTAATCAAGCCAATTCCATGCTTTTTGTTCATTTAAAAAGTCAATATCCAAAAAGTGATCCTCAGAGGGCTCAGCAAGAGGGCCTACTACATTAATTAGAGACTCGCAAAAAGCTTTATCTTTTGAAATTAAATCTTCACCTAATTCAAGTAAAACATTAGTTATTACCTGATTTGCCACCTCTCTTAAACGATCTCTCTCCGTTTCAGTTCCCCATTTTTTATCCCAATCTACCCAAGAGTACCTCAAATTACGAGTAATGATTTTATTTTTTGCTTTTTTATCTAAATTATTTAAAATCTGTTTTGCAAAGGGATTATCTTTTAATTCTAATCCAAATATTTTATCTTCATAATTTTCAACTTTATTTAAATCATTTTCTTTTGATTTGTAAACTTTCAAATTAATTATTTTTTGGAAATTAGTTAAAAATTCATTAGAGTTTTCAATTTTGAAAAACATCTCTCCAAATTTCATTAACGTCTCTATTTTAAGCCTGTCCTTTATTGAATCTTCTAATAAGCGCTCATGTTCTTTGAAACAATTTAGAATTAATTTCCTAAGGTTTAATGGATTAGATTTTATTAAATTCTCTCTCTTTTCTTCGTCAAAATTTATAATACTATTAACCAGTTTAAATTTATGCTTTTCTTTAATCAATTTAGAAATTTCTAAATCTTTAGTTGGAAATCTCTCTTTAATATTTTTTAAATCAATTAATTTATCAATAATATCTATTTCAAAATCTATTCCACTATCTATGTTTTCTTCATTTAAATTTATTTTTTCTGAAATTGCTAAGGCTAAAAACTCATACAAATGTAGATTTAGTTTTATATTTGTTTTTTTGATATCTTGAATTAAATTAGTACATTTTCTTAATTTTTCTAACGATAATTTTCCATCTTCGATATATTTTATGCCTTGCTTCCAAAAATCATTAATTTCTTTTTCTTCGATATTTATTTCCTTATCATTTAATCCCTCATCATTTGATTCTTTAGCGGAATTCGATGCTTGGTTTGCAATTAATTGTATGATATCTTCTTTGTCATAAATAGGTTTAAATTCCAATGTATAGCTATCTAAATTTAAAATTTCCAGATTTTCAAACCAACGTTCAAATGTCTTTTCTGGTAAATTATATTCTTTGTATCTTCCTAGGAAATTTTCAATAACATATTTCATTAATACCCAATTTAAATTAAAAATTTGTTTTTCAGAGTCCATTGATAGATTTTTCCAGGTCTTTTCATCAATGGTTGACAGTTTTTTTAATTGGCTGTCCCAATTTTTTAAATAATTCGAATAGTAATTAATTGGAACATTTATTGAATCTATATTTGTTTTATTATATTTAATAAAACATTTCTTTTTAAATTGATTAAATTCGTCTATAAATGAAGCCCATGCATTATTATTTATGAATGTAAATTTAATTGATTCATCGTAAAGGCCCCCCAGTTTCTTATTTTCAAGGAATTCTTTGAAATTATCTTTATTTGTTTCTAATATAAATTTTTTCAACTCTTCTTTTTTCATTGCTTTTGATTCTTTACTAATTGCAGAAAATAACGTTTCAAAATAATTATATTCTTTATTATATTCATTAATTAATTCATTTAAAATAAAATTACTTTTATCATCATAATCATATTTATTTAAAATTATTATGGGTAGTGGAGTTTGAAATTCTAATTTATGAAGAATATGCCCAGATTGTTTTTGGATTGCATTTTTATTATCAGCATAATTATCACTCGTTAGAATTATTTTTACTAATCTTTCAATTAATCGAACTATACCGGAACTTTCTTGATTTAGTTCAGCACCAAATACCATTTCACTAAAATTATCTCTATCAGTATTTTTCTTATCTTCGATCTCCACGACTCCATTATCAGGTATATCAGTCAAACCATCTAATTTTGGCTTTGGAATTCGTATTGTATCAGACAACTCCAATGATTCCGTAATTATTAGTAATTCTTTGGCACGTGATAAAGTAACATTTGAATGTCTTCTTTTACTTTTAATTGTATTTATAATTTCATCTCTTTTATGTTTTTGCGCTTCATTATGTTTAATTTTTTCGAACCAATCTAGGAATTGATCCCAACTACTAATGGAACTTCCATCATTAGATTTTGGTAAACTAATACTCTCTTGAAATGTTAGCAAACTTATTGACCAAGGGTCAATTACTACACTTTGAGGATATTCTAATCCTTTAACGTCTTCAGGATTCCATATTGGTATTTCAATATTATTTTTTTCCAGTTCTTTACTGAATTCTTCTTTTGTATTTTCGTCAGTAACAATAATTGCAATATCATCATTTGAGTCATAAATTGTTTTTGCAAGAGATATAGCATCTGTTTTATTTTTCAAGCTCTTTAAAATACGAACGCCTGTAGGTCTCTCTTCTTTTCTTTTCTTTTCATATTCTTCTGCTGAAAGTTCTCCATGTTCAACATTCTTAGTTCCTCTTTTAATTCCTCTCTTTTCATCATCTCTTTTTTCTTTATTTAATTCATCTTTAATAATATCTAAACCAGCATCAAAATTATTCCAAGATTCCTTAATGACATCAACGATTGGAGGGACGTTTCTTTCAACATAAATTAGATATTTAGTATCCTCAACATAATGTTTCAAATCTTTCCATTTTTTTGTTTCTTTAATCTTAAATTCGTCATCTAATTTATTTAATTCTGCATTAACTCCTGAAAAAATCTTCTTCCACTTAAAACCTTCAAATGCCATGGCTTGTTCTTCATCTCCCGCAATCATTACATTCCTCACAGGTTTTCTATGTAAAATTAATAATAGCATAATTATTGGAACTGACAAATCTTGAATTTCATCAATTACTAAAATATCTGATTCCAAAACTTTAATTGCTTCTCTTTCTTCTAGAGTTCCTTCTTTATAAATTTCACAAATTTTTCGAATTGCTAAATTTGAGATTTCTGAAAGTGTTTTTTCCTCACGTGGAATGTGCTTAACAAACTCATACCATTTTTCACAACTTTGGTTATCAAATAACCGTAGATATTCTGGGAAACTTTTTTTGTATTCTTCTTTAGATCGGCGTTTGCCATTTCTAGTAATTACCATTTTTTCATATTCTTTCCAAAGACTTTGTTTCGAAAATTTAGTAAATTTCTCTCTTCTTTGTCTTTCAAATTCTCTCAATCTTGAACAAAATCTTTTAAAGTTTAAAGTTACTTTAAGCTCTAATTCTAATTTTGAACCTAAAACCATTAAAAAATCCTGAATATTCCAACTTTTTATTTCAGCAGGTTTTGTTGAACCAAGATAATAATCTTCAACTCTTTCTTTTATTTCATTTGATAATTTCGGACTCAAAGTAATAAAGTGTGCTTTTGGAATCATGTAATTTCCCTGATCGAACTTTCGTTCTTCATTTTCTTTGAGTCGCTCGAAATGCTTCCCTAAAATTTCATTTCCTCTTTTATCAAAGAAAATATGTGCAAGATGAGATTTTCCAACTCCTGGTGGACCACTAATAATTAGTGGTTTATCATTATCCATAGAGGAAATAATTTTTTCTTTTTCATCATTTAGGCGTCTTAAATTATTTGTCACATTCTCTGTAAATGTAGATGTTGAATAATTATTCACAACCCACATTGCTCTATGAATAGCATTTTTCCATTCTACTGTATATTTTTGATATTCGCTAGGTTCTACTTTTGCTAATGAAACATTTGTTAAAATAAATGGAGTATACCATTCAATACCCTCCTTCACGACATTCCAATAATATATTTCATGATTTTCAATTATATTTTTAATTTCTGTATTTGATGTTCCAATTTTTCTCAAAAAACATGAGGGTAGTAGTAAGATTTTTCTATCAAATTCTGGTAAATCTTTCCCATGTTTCCATACACAATATTCGGCAAATAATTGATGAACAAATTCAATATTATTATTAGCATATCTCTTTATTAGGCCAATCTCTGAAGCATAACGAAGTATTGCGTTTAAGTTTTCATCTTTTTCTAAATCCCTTTGGTTAATTATAATTCTACTCCCACTTCTCCTGTTTAATGCGGAATGGAAAAATTCTATTTCCAAATCTTCCCAAATTTTATTAAAATCATCATTTTGTACTCCATATCGTCTATCCACATAGTCTCTTATCTCTTCTACATATGTATCAAATAATACGTCTGTTGGTAATTTTCTCTCCATTATTTCAATTATCCATCTAAGTGGTCCAGCATTTTTATCTGTGTAGTCTCGCCACGTTCTATTTCTTTTTGTCAATTCCCACGTATCTAAAATATTACTTGTCCATATTTTTGAAAGATTAAGAGAGTTTGAGATATCTTTCTTGTCAAATCCAACAAATATTGGAAATGCCATTTGGAGTAGAATCCAAAAGGTTTTTTCGTCTAAATTTTTGGTGCTTTTTGCTAATCTTTCTTTTGATAATAAGTTAGGTTCCAAAGCAGGAAGTCTGATTTCTTTGGGAAAATCTTCTTTTGATATATCCATTTCTAGCATTTCTTTTTCAACTTTTCTAGATGTCCATAATATTCTAAATTTCTTTTTATGAGCCTCTTTTAAGAATTGATTCCATGCTTTAGAAAATTTATTGTCTGTATTATTATTTAATGTAATTATATCTAAAGTATCAATTAAAAATATTGGTTTTAATCTATTTTCTTTATGTAACTTTTCAAATTCATCTATTGTGTATCTATCATGTGCCCAAGTTGAAGAAATATGACTTTGCATTATTTTATCCCACATTTGAGAAGAATCTTTAATTTCTTTAGTTACAGTATTTTGTAGTGAACAAAAATGTACTATGATTCTATTATCTTCTTGGATTAATTTGTGTGCGATTCTTTTTAATTCAGTTGTTTTTCCTGCGGACGGAGAACCAGTTAATATAAATTGTAAATCATTAAGATTGGAATTTTCTTCATCAAATCCTGTATCAAATGTCTTAAGAATTAATTTCGAAACAAGTTCTAAAAATGGGATGTCTGCTTCCTCGACATGAGCCTCTTTTAGATACTCACTTGTATCTTTAAAATAATTATCCCAAAGATCTTCATCATATTTTTTTGAAATATCTTTCCTGAGGATATATTTTTTTTCAATCAATTCTGGATTGAATTTATCAAAAATATTGTAATGTGCTTCGTCCCTATATTTATTCATAGTTTCACCCTCAATTCGTGTTATACCATTCTAGATTTCGTTCAAATAATTCTGGCCTATAAGAACTCAAGTGATCCTTTATTTTTTCATCTTCAAACAGACGATTCATCTCATCTTTTATTTTATTAAGCATAATTTTTAATTTAGGCCTCTCTATATTTCTTCTTTCTCTTCCAACATCGTATAATATTGCATATTTCTCAATGTTTACATATTGGTCTATCCATTCTTGTCCATGGGTAATTCTTTTACAATTTCTATATAATTCACTTAATGCTTCTGTAAATTTACTATCTAGTAATAATAATGAATATTTTAAATCATTCATATGAGATGGAGTTGGGTTGGTTATATTTTTTCTTAAAATCTCATTCCATTCTTCGTATACTTCATCAGTTAACTCTCTTTGAGTAATCTCATTATAAATCATTGCCATAGATTTTTCCTTCTTTCTCGAGAAATGTCTTGAGAAAGCAAAATTTCCACTAAATGTTTTGGAAAAAGCAGCTAGCATTTGACCTTCTGTAGTTTTCTTCCTCCCAGCCGCTCGTAAAGTTTGTTTTCCAAATATTCTCTTTCTACCGTTTCTTTTCCAATTTTCGTATAGTGGTTTAATTTCATCTAGTTTTAAATTATCATTACTATCATGCATTTTCATCGAGAATATGGCAGAAAATATAATGTCAGAAAAGATTGGTTCACAACTATCTAGTGCACACATATTGTCAATGTTCAATAATGATTTCCAAACTAATGTCGTGATAATTCTTTCAATTTTATCCGCATCCTCAGCGTATAAATGCTCATTTTCGGGTATTTCTTTAATAATTTTATCTAAGGAATCTAAACCCGTTTCCGGAAAAATTATTTCTTCACGAAAAGATCTGGTTTCAAATTTATTAATATTTTTAAAATCTATTTCAGAAAAGGGTAATGCTACAAATACACTAGAAGCATTACAATATAATTCAGTAAATTCATTTTCTCTCTGCAAACGTCCTTTAATTATTTTTTGAGCATTATTAATTGAATTGAAACTATTTGCTTCCTCTTCTGAAATAATTTTTCCAATAAACTCTATGGCAGTTGCATGTTCAAAATGTAAGCCCTCATTAATAGGATTAAATGATGTGCTAATTAGTGAAAATTCGGAAAGTTCTTCCATGTCCTTTGTAAAATCAGATAATTTTCTTTCATTTTCAAAAACTTCCTTTTGAATTATATTTGAAAAAACTCCCAAAATTGGAATTTTCCATTCATTTGATTTATTATTATAACGAATATCATTAAACAAATCACTCAGATTTATTTTTTTACTTAATTTTAACTCATTTAACTCTCTTAAATTTATTTCTTCATCTTCACTAATTTCATTATAATCGAAAATAAAAATGGCAGTGGCATTGGAGGATAACTCTACAATTTCATTCCATATTTGTTTATTGTTTGTTTCAAGATTAATTGGAATTATCTTTGAATTTATATTTGTTTTCATATTTTCTCCGTTGAATGAAAAATTATATCTTTCAAAAATCATTTTATCCCATTCTGTTTCAAAGGCTGCTTTAGTCACATCTTCGCTATATTTTTTAGAGTTAATATGAAGGAATATAATTGATTTAATATTCACATCTTTTTTAGGTATGAAACTTTTTGATTTATAGTTTAATATCGGCTGAAACTCCCCTTCAATAAGGGACGAACCTTTAAGTTCATTAATTTCTTCAAATTCTGATTTTTGATCACCTTTAAAATTTGGTAATAAGTTTTGATTTTTTTTATCCCGGCTCCAACAGGCTTTTCGAATAGCGTCTATTGAATGTCCCGGCATATTATCTAAATGGTAATTCCTATCTATTAATTATTTGTCTTATATTACAAAATCTAAAATAAATAGGTGAATCATTTATTTTATGTTAAAATCACCTATTGACGAGTGATTCACAGTAATAGCAAATAATAATTAAATTATAGACATTTGCTAAATTTATGTCAATTTAGAGTGATGATGCGAATTCTACAACTTCGTCGTAGTTTGGTTCTACACCCGGATTTTCTGCAACCCAGCGATATTGAACGACTCCATCTTTATCTATTACAATCACAACTCTGTTTGCACATACATAACCATCAATTCCTCCAAGTCCAACAAATGTAGCATCATATTTTGTGACTACTTCTCGGTCAAGATCTGAAAGTAAGGTGAATTCAAGATTGTATTTCCTTGCAAACTCTGCATTTGCCCAAGGCGAATCAACACTAATTCCAAGAACTGCAGTACTGGAATCATTAAGCTTACTTAGATTATCTTGAAATGCACACATTTCTTTATCACAAACACCAGTGAATGCACCTGGATAGAATGCTAGAATGACGTTTTGTCCATTGTAGTCTGCAAGACTTACGTCACTTTTGTCTGTAGTTTTCAATGTAAAGGCGGGTGCGGTATCTCCGATTTTGACCATGTTGTGTCCGAGAATCGTCAGCGTATATCTATTTCGTTTCAAATTTGTAAAATTATTTACAGAAAAATAAACATACAGGGTATATTATGTCTAGTTAATGTCAAGAGTTTGGTTACCAGTTCTAATTGTAACAATTTTAATTTTCAGTAATATTCCATTAGATGATTTTAATGAAGAAGAATTGAATTTAAAATACTTAAAGTCTAATAGTGAAGTAAGTTTTGATTATGGAACAGAAAATGCTACTACATTCACTAATTGGGATTTCACTTCAGTTTCTACAGCATTTAACTTAAATGAATTAGATATTCATGCAACTGCAATTGACCCTACAGGAGGAATAATTGTTGCAGGAATTGTCCGACCTTTTTCAACTGTATCAATACAAACCGATGATGGTTTTATTTCTACAAATCAATGTGATCTCTTTTTAGCTAAAATAAATATGAACAATACTGTTTCTTGGTATACTGTAATCACTAATAATACACTTCCTACTGATGGAAGTGATTGTTATATTCAGTGGCCGATGCATACAAGTCATAATTGGAATGATGGGGAACCACTGAGATTAATTTCAAAGATTTTAGTTTCTGAATCAGGAGATATTTATACACTAGGAACAACCTGTTTAAGATACCATAATAATTTGTGCTATGCATTTAATCAATCTAATTATGGAACTACTCCATTTGTGACAAAACATAACAATAATGGTATTTTGCAGTTTGAAAAAACATATCAACAAAGTTGGCCTTCAAGTGCCCAAGATTATTGGGAACATTTAGATATTTCTCATAATGCATTTTTGATGAATAATGATAGTGGAATTATGTTTGCCATACATTACCAAGCACTAAGTAGGAAAGCATCATTAACAGTTCATAATGAAACTTGCTCACTGAACTATCATTGGAGCAACACCGTTTGTACTTGGATTGTTCATCTTGACTCAAATGGTAATTATTCTAATGTACTGTTGCATTCTCAAACCGACTCTACCCACCATAATTGGAAACATGGAATGATTTTTGCTACAAATGGGGTTGATGAGGTGTTATATAATTGGGGCACTGGTGTCGACCATTATCTTCGATTATGGAATATGTCTGATGATTCTACAGAATTAATACCTAAATCAGATTTTATTTCAGATATGGAAGATCTAAATTGTTTACCCTCTTTATGTACTACAAACCCCGATGATATAGTGCATTTGAAATTAGGAGGATGGAAGGTCGTTTGGACTAATACAACTATTACTAGAATTGTAACTCATTTTGCAAATTTAACAGTTCATTCTACATTGGATATTGTTGGAATATCTACAGGGCATTCGGCATTTAGTTCCACCGGAAATAGATTAGGATTTGAAATTTCAAATAATTTGCAATATTTACTATTTACTTCAGCCAACTTTATTGTAGTTGGAAATGGTACTAAGACATATTCAGGAAGGATTTTGTTAATTATGGATATGAATAATGTTGTATTGCAAGAGAAACAATTTGATACTTGGCCAGATCATATTTATCACTATCCTGTCAAGATGAGTATTTTTGGTGGTTCAATTTTAGTTCATGACTTATTTTATCTTCCAGATATTGATGAAGATGGCTTTGCAGATTATATTGATGATTTTATGAACGATCCAACACAAAATAGTGATGTTGATGGAGACGGATTTGGAGATAATCCTGCTGGTAATAATCCGGATGGTTGTGTTTCTCAATTTGGAAATTCAAGTATAGATGTTTTTGGTTGTCCAGATTATGATGGAGATGGGTGGTCAAATAATGGTGACCAATTTCCTGGTTTTCCTTCGCAATGGGCCGATTCAGATTGGGATGGATTTGGAGATAACCTGTCTGGATATCAAGGAGATGCTTGTCCTACTTCTTTTGGAACATCAAATAGAAATTTAACTGGTGCTATTAATGCAGCTGATGCAATTTTTGGTTGTCCTGATGATGATTTTGATGGTTTTTCAAATACAATTGATTATTGTATTAATGTGTATGGTGATTCCGCATTTGGAATATCCAATTTATCAAATATCAGTATTATTGGTTGTCCAGATTCTGACAACGATTTATATGAAGATAATACCGATCCTTGTCCTCTTCAATATGGTTCAAGTTGGAGGGATCAATTAGGCTGTTCAGATATAGATGGTGACGGTATTAGTGACTTAAGAGACCCCGAACCAAATATTGCAACATCTAATGTTAATGATTGGGATAATGACGGCTATGATGATTTTAGAAATTGGACTAATCAATTTAATATAACACATTGGATAAATGGAACAGATTTATTTCCAAATGACCCTAATGAATGGGCTGATTCAGATGGAGATGGTGT
>PBHR01000006.1 GCA_002720275.1 Methanobacteriota archaeon | reverse complement strand
TGGGGGCACTGGGATTTGAACCCAGACCAGCGGATATCTTCTACGTAATCAGTCTTCAAACAAGTCAGCGCTCCAGTTGGTCATCAGCAAAGCAGCGTTCCTCCTGTCTTCATCCCCGTTCGAATCCCGTGCAACTGGAGCCCGCGATACTACCAGGTTATACTATACCCCCATTGGTGACCCACCGAATTGTTCTCGGCTTATCAAGACAACGTCTAAATTCAGTCTTAAGAAAAAATAAAAAATAAGAGATTATTCAAACTTTTGCTTCTCTTCTTGCTCTTTTTCGGCGTCTTAGTTTCTTTTTGCGCCATTTCCATCTTTGATTCCCAGTTTTCTTCCAAGCACGAGAACCTCTCTTCATGGTAACGGGTGCCCGACTTACTTCCTGTATATGAGTTTGCTCACTCAATAAATTAAGTTATCAGACCTTATTTATTGAGGTAAACGGGCACACGGGGATTCGAACCCCGGTTGCCGGCTTAGAAGGCCAGCGTGATATCCACTACACTATGCGCCCATCTATGTCGCATAATTCCGGTCTTATAACGATGTATAATTAGTATCATCATCTACCCGTCAATTTGAAGTCTTGTAACTCTTCGATTAACATACATGGGACGCAGTTTTATTGCATTCAATATTTTATTTATATTGGTTTTACCATCTTTGGCAGCCGCGATTCCCGTAAATTCAAATGTTCCAGATTGGCAAATTATTCAAGAGGGTTACACATTTGAGATTCCTAATCAAATTCCAAATGAAAAATTTGAAGATACGCCTTGGTGGTTAATTACAAGTTTGGATGAGAATCGAAATAAAATCCATGATTCATTGGAATTAATTACTGGTCAAGTAAATGTTGGTTTATCTTATGATCACACTCCAAATGGTGAGGATATTAATTCAATCATTGAATTGGGTTATTCTGTCAATCTTGAAGTTCCTGAAGTTGATGCTTTGTTAATTGGTGCTGTTAATTCAAGCGATATTCTGAAACTTTCCAACTTAGATGGTGTAGTAATGGTGGAACGTTATGGTGAAGTTGTATTTTATGGAGATATCCAAACTCCGGCTGTTAAGGCTAGAAATTCTACATTGTATCCTGTTGGTGCTTGGGATTTAGGAGTTAGTGGTAAGGGTGTAAATATCGCTTTGACTGATACAGGAGTAGATAATGAACATCCTGGTTTATCTGGAAAATTTGTTGCGGGTTATGATGCAGTGTGTTATATGCACACAGATCTACATTCTTGCGCTTTAGCAGGTGGGCGTGAAACTGATGGTTCATTCGACCCTGATGATGGTAATCAACATGGTACAGCGTGTATGGGTATGGCTGCAGCAACAGGAATTGAAGCAGATGGTTCGCAAAGTGATTTTTATGGTTCAGCACCGGATGCATCACTTGTAGATGTTCGGATAGGGACTGATGTGGGTGCCGGGCCTTTCGAAAATTATGTAATATCTCAGGATTTTTACGAATCCGCAATGAATGGAATACAATGGATTATTGACAACAGAGATACAGCTTGGTCTGGTGTAGATGAATCATTATATGGAATTGATATAATTTCTTTATCTTGGGGAATTACAAGTCATGAAGATGGTGGAAGTGATGGTGAAGATATGTTTAGTAGATTACTTGACGAAGCAATGGAAGTTGGCGTAACTGTTAGTGTTGCTGCTGGAAATGATGGCCCAGATAATGAGGGATTATCTGGCATGGGTTCTAGTAGTCTATCAATCACAGTTGGAGCAACAGATGATCAAAATACGATTGATAGAGATGATGATACTATTGCAGGTTATTCAAGTAGGGGGCCTAGAAAAGATAATGGAAATAACAATCCTTTAGATGAGTTTAAACCAGAAGTCAGTGCTCCTGGCTCGAATATTATACAAGCAGAAGGTTGTGTAACTAGTGGAGGTTGTTCCAATGTTTTTGATGATGCAGCAGATAATACCTATACGGGTAGGGGAAGTGGTACTTCTTATGCAACTCCAGCAGTTACCGGTGTGATCGCATTAATGATGGAAGCAAATCCCGATTTAGATCCATTGTTGATAAAAGAGATATTAAAACAAACAGCTGAAAGAAGGGGAGATCCATATGATGCCAGTATAGATCCATTTTGGAATAAAGATTTTGGATGGGGTATGGTTGATGCTTATGAAGCAGTAAAATTGTCTTTTGATTTACAAAATTCAGGTATGGCGATGACAAATTATTCCCCTTATTTACAAGTTCATGTAACTTCGATATCTGAAGATATTCAAAATTCGTCAACAGAAATTAATGGAATTGCATGGGCTCAACAGGGAGAAATTTCTGCAATAGAATATAATCTCGATGGGGGGGGTTGGTATGAGGCTACCTATGAAGAAATAAATGGAACTTCAAATTCACCATTTAATTGGTCAATAAATTTAGACCCTAGTAAATTATCTGCTAAAAATTACACATTGCAAATTAGAGGAGTAGGTGATGATTCTGTAAGTGGGCAATATTCGCTTCTTAGTATTTTAATTGTGCAAGGAACAGGCGACTCAGAAGATTCTGAGAGGAGTATGAACTTCTTACTTATTGCATTAATTGTAATAATAATCGCTATTTTGCTTATGATTATCATGTCTAAAGTAAGCCAACCAGAATATTTACCTTCTTATCAATTACAAAAATCTAAAGAAAATTTATCCGGAGATGAAATTTTAGAAGCGGAACTACTAGATGTTGTAGATGATTTTGAAAAAAATACCTAGAAAAATACTTTTTTTTTCTAAATCTTTACACACGAGGGTTTCAATAATGAAAACCATCTGCGATAGACGCACGAGTCTTCGGCGGTGAATGTTTTGAGTCGGGATTTTACAGAAAGAGTATTATCTATTCAGCCTACTGGCGTACGCAAAATGTTTGATATGGCGGGAGACGACGTCATATCATTTGGGTTAGGTGAGCCAGATTTTCAACCCCCTCCGATTGCTATTGAAGAATTTCACAAAGCCATGTTGGATGGAAGAAACAAGTATACTACAACCGCAGGTTTACCAGAGCTCAGAAAGGTAATTGCAGAATCATGGTCTAATTATGATTCTAATTTGGATGAAAATAATGTATGTATGACTATGTCAGGAACTAATGCTCTTTTTAATTGCTTTATGGCGTTAATAGAAACTGGTAAAAATATTTTAATTCCAGAGCCTTATTTTCCTCTTTATGGTCCTGATGTGACTTTAACAGGTGGTGAAGCAAGATATTATCCTTGTTTGTTTGAAAATGAATTTATTCCACTAATTGATGATTTAGAGAAGTTAGTCGATGGAAATACCAAGGCCATATTATACAATTTCCCTTCAAATCCAACAGGAGCTATGCTTTCGATTGAACAAAGAGACAAACTACTTGATTTTGCTAAAAAGCATAACCTTTGGATAATTTCTGATGAGGTTTATGATCGTATAATTTACGAAGGTGAACATGTGTCCTTTTTAGGAACAGATTATGATAGAGTTTTACTTATCAATTCATTTTCAAAAACATTTGCTATGACAGGGTGGAGGATTGGTTATATTTTATCTCCAAACCTTGAAGCAATGAAACAAGTAATCAAATTACAATATTATTTGGCGGCTTGTTCAAATGATGGAATGCAATATGCTGTATTGGCTGCATTTCAAAATGCTAATGAATATCCTGAACAAATGGCTCTTGAATTTAAGGAAAGAAGAGATTTAATTTGCCAAAGATTAAACCAAATGCCTGGAGTTTCTTGTCATGTTCCTAAAGGTGCTTTTTATGTATTCCCGAAGGTTTCAGTTGATGGCATGAATTCAGAGGATTTAGCTATTGAATTGTTAAAGGGAGGGGTTCTTTGTTCACCAGGTTCTGCTTTTGGCCAATCAGGAGAAGGGCATCTAAGATTTGCATATACAATCTCTAAAGAAGATATTTCTAAAGGAATGGATAAAGTAGAAGCAGTACTCAAAAAATTGAACGAATGAATGGGTGTTTTAGTTTGGTTACTTTGATTTATGGAGTGATTTGGCTAATGATTGGCGGCATGATTGGTCATATTATTCCAAGAATTCCTATTTTGTTTTTTACAAGATATAAATCACAGAATTTTATGTTTCCTCCTCATCCAGAACCAATACCAATTACAGCGGAATTGCTTGTAAGGATTTTAAATTTAAGGAGATTATATTGGATGTCAATTTTATTTACGCTACCCTCTCTCTTTTTTGGTTGGATTATGATTACGTGGGCTGATTCTACCCTCGGTTTTGGATTATTTTTGGCTAGTGGTTGGACAATTGTATCAAGATTATTACCAGATAGTACAGATAAAAAATATAATTATCCTTATTCGTTAAATTTGATTTTTGATTTAAATTTGTTGATAAATAGTGGTAGGTTAAAAGATGTTTTAGTGGATGAAGGTATGGATATTAATGAGTCTTTAATTTGTTGTAAATATATTGATCCACAATGGGAAGTTGGGAGTGTTAGATGTTCAAATTGCAATCGTATTTTATTAGATTATCCTAGGCCAGATCTTGGAAGAATTAGGATAGATGGAATGCTAAAAGGTAGTATGAGGATTTTGTTGTTAGACAGCCGTCCTTTATTGTCATTAAAAGAAGAAAAATAATTACCATTCATCTAGTAAATCCCTTACTTCGGGAATTGGTTCAGGTTTGTCAGGCCTTATCCATTCATCGTCAATGTTAAGCCATTGTGGTAATCCTTTATTTGCCCCCCCAAGTACTGTTAAGGTCGTAAATGCTGCTAGAGGAAGAACTGATAAAGCAGTCATCAAATCTAGGAATGAATTTTGAGGCACAGTTGCACCCCCCATAAGGCTGACAATAAGGTCTTGTTCTGAAGTAATATCAATGCTACTTCCAAGCATTCCAACTACTAATACGGTTGCTATTCTGCTTAACATCCATAATACAAGAATTGGGAAAAATATCGATAATTTTGTCATTGAAACCAACCATCTTCTTGCAAATGTTGCAAAAGTAATGAACCTTGCAGCAATTTTTGGAAAAACTCTTAGTGATATAATCAAAACAACAAGATAACAAACAACAACCATTTCTAATAATTGTCCACTTTCTGCCCAAGGCAAAATAATCATTAGAATTATCCACGGAATTACAACTACAATGAATTGGAACGGAATTGCAAGTAATTGAAGTCCTCCAAAGATTGCAATGATACTTTTCCCATCACCGTGTTGATCTGAAATTAATTTAATCATTTGACCGTAAGGTGAATTTTTGTGTCGTAATTTCGCCCTAGCGATTAAATCAGCATCGCGAGGTTTATTTGACAATTTTAAAGCAGAAAGCCACCCTCCCTTTTTTACAATAACATTTGGAGAAAAACCACCTACGATTAATGCTAATGCAAGGGCAGTTAACCCTGAATAAAATGAGGCCCCTATAATCCAACGAAATAATTCATCCCTAATCTCTACTGAAAAAACAAATGGATTGAATTCAATGTCGAAATTAAATAGGTAAGTGATTGTAAATGCAGCAATCGGAGTTAGTACAATTTGACCTATAGCTACAAGTGTCAACCAGATCCTCGGAAGCAGGTTTTTTGTTCCCACGATTAGTTACAATAAGTAATACAATTTTGTTTTTTACTATGTATTTTTGAAAAATGTGAATTTGACAAACTATATTTTTTTGTGGATATTTTTTTGAATGGTTTCCTAATCAAACTTTTTACCTGCCTCTTATTGGCAGGTACATGACAGTGTTGCATAGCCGTATTCTTACAATCTTTGTAATTGGTATATTTGTAATATCAAGTCCTTTAATGATAATTTCTGAAGAATTAGATATTGAATATTCAAATTCAGAAGTTAGTGGACGTGTGACTGTTGATTATTTGGTAGAATCAATATCTTTCGGCAATGCATCATATCCAATGGAGAATTGGACTCAACCAGACAAATCGGTCTCAACGTTCTTGATACGTGGAATTCAAGTCGATATTGATGTTACAATATTTCAGAATGCAGGATCTTTAGGACAATTTTCTAATGCATACGTCCTCGTTGAAGCTTATCATCCGATAGGTTACCTTGAATGGAGTGAAACTTATACTGAAGTAATGACTAGAGGTATGCGTAATTCCACAACAGTGAAATGGACTCCTGAAGCCGCACATAGTGAGCTTAATAATGGCGTTTTATCAGGAGGATACACAGTTCGTGTTACGATTTCTAATGACAATATCGATACAGATACAGATACATCAAACAATGTGATGGAAGTGGAAGTTCCTGTTGCGATATGGAGAGATCAATTAGACGATACAAATGAATTAGCCTCATATTTTTCAATGCGTGCTTATCAATATTCAAAAAATAGTGCAGATGGTCCAGAAGCTCAAGCAAAAGGGTCTTGGCAATTAGAAGAAGATACAGGAATTGTTGGTAGGGACAGTTATCGTCATTCTACTCCTGGAAATAATTATCCCGGTAATGCATATGATAGACTTGTTTGGGGATTCCCAACTACTGAGTCCGGTTGTAGTAGTCAACCATTGGGTGTAAGGGCAAGTAATGAACTTGGTTGGTATACGGATGATAATAGTTATTTTTACCCTTGGTGTAATGCAAAATTAGATGGTAATCAATTTGTTTCGTTAGATATCTCTACTCAGGTATGGGGGGATATTGGATTAGGTGACAGGGTAGGTTTAGAGTTGTGGAAAGCAGGAGGAGGAACACCTCAAACGCTAGTTCATGAATTTGAAGGTGTAAGTAATTCTCCATCTCAATGGACTCAAGTTTATTGGAAAGTTTCTGATGAAGAGATGAATAAATTAGAATGGCATGTAGGGTTTATTTTTGAAAGCGATTCTTCTAGTGCAACTCAAGGGTATCATGTAGATGATTTTGTAATATTTGCCATAGAAAATGTTTCAAGGTTTACACTAGATGTTGATTGTAAAGATGTGATTTCTGGTCAATATCCAGATTTAGGTTTTAGCGTAATTCCAGACGATCCAAACCCACCAGGGATGGAATGTTTAATTCACAATAATGGGTATAAGGATGCTCAGGTAAGCGTGAAAAGTGAAAATAATAATGATACTTGGTTTGATCCAAGAATTGATCATAGTTTATCACAGACCTATGGTTCTCAGGTCTTTGTGATTATTCCTCCTGATGAGACAGCAACGTTTTGGATTAACCAGTCAATTATTCCAGCTGCAGAAGTTACAGATCCGAGCGATATTACTGTACTTAATGTTACAGTCTTTGGCTCATTTACCGAAGAAGAACATTATTTCACTTCAATTCCAATTTCTGTAGGTTATCATGACAATGCTCGTATTTGGTCTGGAGCCTCTAATCCTGCATTTTCATTGAATCCAGGAGGTACATCAACTGTAGAGGTAGAGGTTACAAATACAGGAAATAAAAATGGTAAATTTGCTTTAACGGGTGCTTTTCCTAATGACCGCCCCCAATGGTTGCCATGGCTAGCAATTTCATATCAGGATCAGTTTGGAATTGAAATCCCTACAGTAAATGGCTTTCAGTCTGTCGAATTAACTAAAGGAGAATCTATGGATTTAATCTTAGAATTAACAGCCCCTTCAGAAACATTCCCTGGTGCTTTTGATATTGAATTACAGGTTAATGGCATAGAAGGGACTTCTACTCAAGCAACATTTCCTCTTGGGGTAGAAATAAGAACACAATATGAGTTACAAATGAGTACAGAATCCCAATCAATTAGTACACCAGCAGATGGAGTGCAAGAGGTAATTCCAGTCAATTTAATTAATTATGGTAACACACTTGAGGTTTTTGATATGCAATTACTTGGAGATGCTTGGCTTTTAGGGGCTTATTTATCTTCAACACAAACTCAACCACTTTCTGCTTACGGAACAGAATCTTCTGGTGTGAATTTGATTTTGCCTATGACAGAAGGTATTCCTCCTGGTGATTATACTTTGATTTTAACGGCTAATTCAGTAAATGATCAAAATTATAATGCAGAATTATATTTCACAATTACAGTTGAAGATACAAGGAAAGTTGAAGTTGAAAGTAGAGATTTGAGAGAGCAAAGTTATCGCGGTGGTCAACAAACAGAATCTATTACTTTCCAAATTAATAATACTGGAAATATAGAAGATCAATATGTAATTGAATTAGATATGCCTTTGGGAATGGATGCTTATGTAGAATCCATTGGGATGGATGGTGATAAAACACCCTTAATAGAGCCAGGAGCCTCTTTCAATGTCACAGTATCATTCACCTTCGATACTTTGGCAGAAGGAGATTTTAATTTAGGAGTCATTGCTAAAAGCAGTGCCAATGAAAATGTGCAATCCACTGGTAATGCAAAATTTATTGTGGGTAATTTGGGATGGATTAAATTATTATTGTCTTCTGAAGATTTGGAAATGAATTTGAATGCAGAAGAACCGGGTAAAATTTATGTTTTAACTGTGAATGACGATGGAGAATATGACTTGGTTTTACAAGTTTTTAATAAACACTATACAGAACAAGAAATTAGAATTGATTTTGATGATAAAATTTCAGCTAGTTATTTTGGAATTCAAGTTGATGAATATACTAGTGCATTTAATATTAGAGATAATGATAATGAAAATATCGCCATTAAAGTAAATGTACCTAAGACTACTTTACTATCCTTGCCTAGTGATACATATATGGTAAATCTGACTATTTGGGTGGAATCAGATCTTGATGTTGCACCTTTAATATTAAGAGTAGATTTAGTGCGTGAATCTCTTAATCAAGAAGACCCCGATGAAAAATCAGGTGAATTAGCAGGAGCTATTGTTAATGGCCTTTCTATTGTTGCACTTGTGGCAATACTTGGTGGTTTGTTATTTGTTCTTTGGAGGGAGTTTTCTAAGGAAGACGAAGAAGAATCTTATAATTATGATTCGGGTATAACTTCTTACGTTGGAGAAGATGGTCGTTCAGTTCCTTCTGCGAGTATGTTATTGGGGGTAGAAGAATCAAATCAGCAAAGTAAGATCGTACCAGAACTACCTCCAGAACCTGTAGTAATCCAAGCTCAAGAAGAACATCCAGAAGTATCTAGTGGTCCGCCTCTGCCTGAATCAGGACTCCCTGAGGGGTGGACAATGGAACAATGGCAACATTATGGTCAACAGTGGATTGATCAACAAAAATAAGATGGTCATTTAAACCGTTGCGTTAAAATCAATTGAGGTTTCGGCTATCCGCGGGAGAATAGCGCAAACGAAGGTGATTAAGTGAATTCAGGAGGACAAGGACAGGGACAAGCACCAATTTTCATATTGAAAGAGGGAACTTCACAAACTAGGGGGAAAACAGCACAAAGTAACAATATTGCTGCAGCAAAAGCAGTAGCAAATTCTGTTAGAAGTACCCTCGGCCCTAAAGGGATGGATAAAATGTTAGTAGATTCTATGGGGGATGTAGTAATTACAAATGATGGAGCAACGATTCTAAAAGAGATGGATATTGAACATCCCGCAGCAAAAATGATTATTGAAGTTGCAAAAACTCAGGAACAGCATTGTTATGATGGAACAACAACAGCTGTTGTTTTAGCTGGAGAATTATTAAAGAGGAGTGAAGACTTAATTGAACAAAATGTGCACCCTACAGTAATTTGCGAAGGATTTAGATTGGCAGCAGAAAAAGCGATGAGCATACTTTCAGAACACGGTATAGATGTAAATTCAGAACAATCAAAAATGCTAAATGAGGTGGCGAAAACAGCATTGACCGGAAAAAGTGCTGGTGCAGTAAGGGAATTTTTAGCAGATATTTGTGTTCGTTCAGTAATTTGTGTAGGTGGAGAAGAAGATGGTGAGAGATATGTTGATCTTGATGATATCAAAGTCCAAAAGAAACAAGGAGGCTCGATTAGAGATTCTACATTAATCGATGGTATTCTTCTTGACAAGGAAAGAGTGCATTCAGGGATGCCTAGGAGTGTTTCGGGAGCCTCTATTGCATTGATTAATTCTGCAATTGAAGTTAAAAAAACGGAAGTGGATGCAAAGATACAAATTACTAACCCAAATCAATTAGCATCGTTTTTAGAAGAAGAAGAAGGATATCTTAGAGGCTTAGTAGAAAAAATTGAATCAAGTGGTGCTAATGTGGTAGTTTGCCAAAAGGGAATTGATGATTTAGCACAACATTATATGGCCAAATCTGGAATCTTTGCGGTAAGAAGGGCTAAAAAAAGTGATATGGAAGCTTTATCAAAAGCTACAGGAGCTTCAATAATTACGAATATTGATGATTTAAATTCAGATGAATTAGGTCATGCTTCTAAAGTTGAAGAAAAGAAAATTGGTGATTCAGATATGGTGTTTATTACTGGCTGTGAATCTGCAAAATCTGTTAGTGTTTTATTGAGGGGCGGAACAGAACATGTTGTTGATGAAATCAGAAGAGCATTTGATGACGCAGTTGGAGTTGTTAGTGTTGCTTGGGAAGATGGGACAGTCCTAACAGGAGGAGGTTCTGTACTTGCAGCATTATCAAGGGATTTAAGAAATTATGCAGAAGGAGTTGGAGGCCGTGAACAAATGGCTATAGAAGCGTTTGCAGGTGCTTTGGAGGTGATACCAAGAACTTTAGCAGAAAACGCTGGTTTAGATCCAGTAAATACAATTATTGAACTTAGAAAAGCACATGCAGAAGGCAACAGAAATTATGGTGTTAATGTATATGAAGGTGGTGTAAAAGATATGCTTGCAGCAAACGTAGTTGAACCTCAAAGGGTTGTTGAACAGGCAATACAATCTGCTACAGAAACAGCAACAATGATTTTGAGGATTGATGATGTAATTTCAGCAAAATCCGCATCTGGCGGAGATATGGATGGAATGATGGGTTACTAGAAAATTAACAATTAATTTCTATTGAATAATATCTGGTTTGCGTTATATTCAAGAATCTTATCTTGTTGGAACATAATGTCCAGTTACGTTTGGACGGTGATTTTGTGTCTAAGCCGGTTTTGATATTGTTTGGAACACAGTCTGGTAATTCAGAAGATTTAGCATCACAATTAGCTAAATCTGCACCATCTCATGGTTTAGATCCAAAAGTTGTGGATATGGAAGCGGCAACCGTAGAGCAAATGGCTGCTTCTGAAAGAATTTTGATTATTTGTAGTACTTGGGGTGAAGGAGATATGCCAGATGCAGCAGAAGCATTATGGGATTCTATTAGTGAAGAAAGCGCCCCTAGAATGGAAAACACACATTTTTCAGTTTGTGCTCTTGGAGATACTAGTTATGAGTTCTTTTGTCAATCAGGTATAGATTGGGATACTAGATTAGAAGAATTAGGTGCTAAAAGGGTGTTTCCAAGAAAAGATTGTGATGTTGATTTCGATGAACCATATGCCGAGTGGGCAAATGGTGCACTCCCTGCAATCTCTTCGGTAGGAGGAGAATCGGTTGCTGAAGTAGTAGATGAATCCGTTGAAGAAGTTGTAGAAGCCATTTCTGAAGGAGAATCTTCTGGCGAAATAGATGCAATTATGTCAGATGGAGATAGGAAATTGGTAATTTTGTTTGGAAGCCAATCAGGGAATTCGGAAGATTTGGCATTTCGTACAAAATCTAAAGCGTCATCTTTTGGATTAAATGCTGAAGTACACGATATGGAAGGTTTTGATTTAGGAAGTTTAACAGATACATCAAGATTGATTATTATTTGTAGTACTTGGGGTGAAGGGGATATGCCTGATTCTGCTGAAGCACTATGGCAAATTGCAAGCTCAGATAAAAAACCAACATTAACTCAAACTCATTTTTCAGTTTGTGCTCTTGGAGATACTAGTTATGAGTTCTTTTGCCAATCTGGTAAAGACTGGGATGGTGCAATTGAAAGCATGGGTGGAGTCAGGGTTTATGACAGAGTAGATTGTGATGTTGATTTTGATCCGCCATATGAACAATGGATTACCCCTACTTTGGCGAATTTGGCATCTGTTGATGGAAGTGGTGAATATCATTCAGAATTAGTAACACTTTTCATCGAATTAGTAAAAGGAACCAGTGGAAAAGAATCTGTTGATGATTTAGATACACCAGTAATTTCTAGACCCCCTATTGAAATTTCATTTAAATTATTTAGGTATAATCCTGAAATTATGGAAAATGGATGGGATACTTTAGAGTGTAATATGCCTGGGCATTTTTCAATACTTGATGCACTTGAAAAAATAAAATCAGATATAGATCCAACACTTTCATTCCGTAGAAACGGTCCATTGTCTGGAGTACTTGTTAATGGTGCAGTAGTTAGAGCAGATCGTTCAAGATTGATAGATTTAGTGCGTTTATGTGGTAATTCTCTAAAGATAGAGCCATTACCAGGTTATCAAATTGTAAAAGATTTAGTTGTAAGTACTAGAAATTTTGACGCTCATAGGGCCAAATCAAAACCTTGGATGGTTCCTGCAACTAGAGCGGCAGTGAATACAGTTTCAGGAACAACGATTGGGATGATGGAAATTTCTGAAGCAACAAAACTACATGTTTTAGGAGATGTCGACAGCCCTCAATTATTACACTCATTCTCTGATACTTTGAGCTATGATTCTGAATATATGGGCCCAGCACTTGTAATGCATTCTTGGAAGAGAATTAATGATCAGAGAAGTTCAGATAAATCAATTGAATCAAAAATAAATTTATTACAAAATGAGGGTGGTGCTTGGAATGAGACCGATTCTAGTGTTTTTAGTAGACAAGGTGACTTCGGAAAAATGATTTCAAATTCATTTAATGAATGCCGTAGTGAATTAATTAGGAAAAAGGGATTTTCTGGTAAGCATGGACGTTTGGTTAAATGGTACGGACTTTCTGTAAAATGGTCTGGTAAGGTGAATGAAACGACATTATATAGACAAGTTTTAGGTCCTTTGGGTCTGGTTTCAAATCTTTTTTCAGGAGTATCCATGAGGATGATGCTTGGATTTACTAGGACTGGTGCAAAACCATTTAGAAGTGTGTTTCCTTTAGTTGCACCTCCCGCAGGAATTGGTAAAATACCACCAATGATTAATTCTAAAGTTGAATCACATCATGAAGTGGTAAATTTGTTTAACAAGTTAGATAAGAGGTTTTGAGTGATTATTATGGTTAAGTTTGCTTATTATCCAGGAAATGTTGCTAGAGCAGCTTCAATTGAAATTGAGGATTGTATACAACCATTATGTTCAACATTAGGAATTGATTTGATTGAAATTCCTAAAGCCACTTCAGATGGCGGAAATGTAATTTCACAAGCCTCTACAATATTACAACATTCATTAGTTGCTAGGAATATGGCTTTAGCAGAAAATATAGGATTAGATGTGATGACAACTTGTGCATCTTCTCATGGAATAAATTGTGAAACAATTCAGGTAATGGATGAAGATATTAATTTGAGATCAAAAATCAATAGTACTTTGAGTCAAGTTTCAGGAATAGAGTATAATGGTGAATCAAAATCTAAACACTTACTTCATGTTCTAGTGGAAGAAATAGGTTTGGAAAAGATACGTTCTCTTGTTAGAAATCCGCTTGAAATGAATGTGGCGGGTTATTATGGGCCAAATATGCAAAAAGAAGGGGCTTGTTCCGAAGACAATGTCTTTTCACCTACATATTTAGAACAACTTATTACTGCTCTAGGTGGAATACCCGTAAATTATGATTTGAAATGCCAAAGTGTAGGTGCACCTTCACTTTTGACAAATCAATCTAGCTCGTTAAGAATGACAGCAGCAGTACTAAGTGATGCTAAGGAAAATGGTGCACAAATGATGGTTAGTGCTTGTACGCTTTCACACTCTAATCTAGATACTTACCAAGTTAAAGCAAGAAGGATCACTGGGAAAGATACGTCAATGCCAGTAATTCATTTAGCAGAGATGGTTGCTTTTGCTTTAGGACATCACAAAGACCGTTTTGCTCAATTAAGAACGCGGGTTTTAGTTATTGGAGATTAGTGTTCAATTTTCATTTTCAAATTCTTCTAGACCGGATTGCCCTTTAGGTCTTAATTTTTGAGAAATAGAAAGATTATTATTTGGAACATTTAGTTTAATTTCTGGATTTTTAATTTCTTCAACTTTTATTTTTTCCTTCTCGTTTTCCTTTTTTAATCTCTTTTTTTCAGAAATAATAAATGAATCAACTGAAATTTCATTATTCTCTGATATTATTTTGAAATTATCTAGTTGGTTTTTTGAGTTTATCGAATTAAATGAAAGTCTTCTTTGATTTTTAATTTTATTTAAAATACGGTACATCCTATTCTCTTTTGCATTGGCAGCAAATCGAATACCCTCATCTTTTGTATCTTTTGAAACTAGTACAAATACATAACCGCTTCTATGTCTGCCAGTCCTCCCTCTCCTTTGTATTGTTCTTATTTCACTTGCAACTGGCTCATAAAAAATAACTCTGTCTGCAGAGGGTATATCAAGTCCTTCTTCACCAACTGAGGTTGCAACTAAAACGTTTAATTTTCCTTCTTTAAAATCCTCTAATGTAGAAATTTGTTGTTTTTGAGACATGCCTTCATCACCCTTTCTTGAAGATTGTCCAATGAATGGTACGGCATTAATACCATTTATTCCATTAAGTGTAATTGTGATGTTTTTTACAGAATCCCTTAAAGAAGCAAAAACAATAATTCTACTTTGGTTATCTAGATCTATTTGTTCTTTTACTAATTCTACTACCTTATCCATTTTATTATGGATTTCTTGCATGTTTGAGATTTCCTCTTTTAAATTAATAAATTCCTTTTTAGTAACTATTCTTGAAAGTTTTTTTTCACCATTTTCAAATTGAGTCATTGTTCTTCTAATGTAATTTCTTGTACTAATTATTCCTTGAGTTGTAATTAAATTTATTAATTGTAATACTCTTATCGAATCTACAATTAATTTCATAGAATTCCATCCGTGCTGATTTTTCCTTTCAATAAGAAAACTAGCACGTTTCATTGAATCATTTAATCCTGAGGTTGTAATTACTCCTTTATGTAAATAAACTCCCACCCTTCTTAATTTTTCTACCATTTCATCTAACCAAATTTTTAGTGGCGCAGCTAATTCTTCTAATTTTTTAGGCAAATCAAGGGTGATTGTGTTTGATTTGAGTTGTGACACATATGGTTTAATTAATGGGTTGTTTTTTTGCATTGAAAAAACATTACTTGATCCTAACCTATTAATTAAATTAATTATTGCTCTATCTGTAGATCCAGGTGATGCAGTAGCACCTAAAAGTAAACCCTCTTTTGAATGCTTAAGGTACAAATCGGCAACTTGTCCCATGGCATGTTTTCCAGATGCATGATGTGCTTCATCAATTACCAAAAGACAACAATCTGTTAAAGAGAGAGAACCTCTATTTACATCATTTCTAATTACTTGAGGTGTAGCAAGAATTAATTTCGCATTGATTGCCATTTCTTGTCTTTTTTGCCAATTTATTCCTCCATTAATCATTATTATTGAATCATGAGGGATATTTAGGAAGTTTTTCGCCTCTTTGTAATGTTGAGCTAATAATGGGTTTGTTGGAGCTATAAAAATAACCTTTTTATTTGGGAATTGATGCATTTTGTCTGCAATGGCCATTAGTTCTATAGGCGTTTTACCCATTGCTGTGGGTAGAACTAGTAGTGTTGAAGAGTGTAGAATATTGTTTAAAGCCATTAGTTGATATGCTCTAGCTTCTATATCCTGTGATGATAGATTTGGATGGGTAATTCTTGCACTCACTGTATTCCCTATGAATCATGGCTCAAAAGCATTTATCACAGAGAAGTCACGCATTTTTAATCAAATATTATTACCGAACCACTCATATACGGGATGTTAGTCGGGCACCTGCTTAAACAGTTGAGTAACCAGACACTTAGGGCAATCAGAAAGAACCCTCAAGGATCTATGGGCACGTTTGTGGCCCTGATTCAGTGTCACGGTTTCTCTTGAACTGTGATGGCCCGTACCTAGTACGGATTTAGGAGGAATCCAGATGGCGAAACGAAGTCACCCAAGACGAGGTAGTATGGCCTTTAGTCCGCGTAAGCGTGCAAATAGGCAATTTGGTAGAGTTAAATCTTGGGTTAATAATGAATCTGGAGAAATCAGAGTACAAGGATTTGTAGGTTGGAAAGCAGGTATGACTCACGTACTTCTTAGAGATACAAACCCAAATTCAAACAGTGCTGGCCAGGAGGTTCGTAAACCAGTAACTGTAATTGAAATACCCGCTCTTCGTATTCTTGGAGTTAGGGCGTATGGAGATAGCCCATACGGTTTGCAAACAATTGGAGAAGTATGGTGGGATTGTGACGAAATTAAAGAAACGTTCCCTGAACTATTCCGGAGAGTTCCAGTAAGAAAAGAACATGATTCAGAATCGCATAAAGAACAACTTTTGAATTCTGATTGTTGCGAAGTTAGGTTAATTGTGGCAACTAATCCAAAATCTCTTTCAGCAATTCCAAGTAAAACACCAGAAATTATGGAAATGGGATTATCTGGAGGAGATTTAAGTTCCCAATTAGAATGGTCTTTTGAAAAATTAGGTTCAGAATTAGAAATGAATACAGTTTTCGAAACAGGATCTCAAGTAGACGTTATTGGAGTTACAAAAGGATATGGTTGGCAGGGAGTTATTAGGAGATTTGGTGGAAAATTACAATCACACAAAAATTCAAAGAAAATCCGCCAACATGGAAATATGGGTGATTTTGGTACAGGATATGTTCGTAAAACAATTCGTCAAGGTGGGCAAACAGGTTTCCATCAAAGGACTGAGTTTAATAAGAGAGTTCTAAAAATATCACACCCTGAAGAAGATGAGATCACTCCTAGCGGAGGATTCTTACATTATGGTGAAGTTCGAAATTCATATGTTTTAATTGAAGGAAGTGTTCCGGGGCCTGCTAAAAGATTAGTTAGATTCCGTGATGCAGTACGTCCAAGGAAGAAATCATATCCTGTTGAAATTACTTATGTTTCAACTGCAAGTAAACAGGGGGCTTGAAAATGAAAACTACAGTAACTAACATCGTAAATATTGTTACTGAAGATGAAATCGATGCAGGAAAACTTCAAGAACAATTTGAAGTTAGTGCAGAATCTGGTTCAAAACTAAATTTGCCAGATTATTTTGAAACAAAGTTCAGGCCTGGATTGATTCGAAGGGCAGTTCATTCCTCAAGAGCAAATCGTCGTCAACCCTATGGGAGTAGACCACACGTTGGAAAAAGATCACCAATGTCTGGTATGAAGTTCTCAGTTGAATGGTGGGGCAAGGGTCGTGGTGTGTCTAGAATTATGCGTAAGACTGGTCAAAGAACTGGTGCACAAAACCCACATACAAGGCAAGGACGTAGAGCACATGGTCCTAAAGTAGAAAAAGATTGGAGTCAGAAATTAAATTCTAAAGAAAAGATACTTGCAAGAAATAGTGCTCTTGCGGCAACTACTTTACCTGATTTAGTAACTTCAAGAGGTCATAAATTTAATGGAGATCTACAATTACCTTTGGTTTTAGGTTCTTATACAGAAGTAACAGATGATGGGAAAACTACAGTTGATATTGAAGATATTTCACTAAAATGCGCAACAAGAAAAGTACATGCAATTTTTTCAGAATTGGGGCTTGGCGATGATCTAGATAGAGCGAAAAATGGTAGAAAGATACGTGCTGGAAAAGGAAAAATGCGAGGACGTAGATATCGAACACCCAAAAGTTTGCTTTTAGTTGTAAGTAACAAAGGAAATTTAGCTAAAGCTGTTAGAAATTTACCCGGTGTAGATGTGGTTTCCGCTTCGGATTTATCTGCGGAACATCTTGCCCCTGGTGGTGATGCAGGTAGATTAACTGTATTCACAGAAAAATCAATAGAAGCAATGGGGGTGAGTAATTGAATCCTTATGATATAATATTAAAACCGTGGATTACTGAAAAATCAATGGAAAATCGTTTGAATGAGCCAGGAAATTCAATTAATAGGTTAGAATTTATTGTAGTTAGAAGCGCTTCTAAAGAGATAATCAAGGAAGCGGTTGAAAAGTTATTTGATGTGAAAGTTGCTCGTGTGAATACAAGAATTACAAAAGCAGGTAAGCATGCAAGTGTTAAATTAGCAGAAGGGTATGATGCGGAAGAAACATCACTCAAATTAGGAGCATTCTGAGGTGAGATTATGGGTAAGAGAACACGTTCACAAAGAAAAGGTTCAAGTCCTAAATATAGAGTTAGCAGTCATCGTTTCCCTGGAGCTAATAGGCTTCCATCTGTGAAAGATGAAGTAGTTGAAGTAGTTGATTTAGTTCATAGCCCTATTCATACAGCACCATTAGCTAAATTAAAGTCAAAAGATGGACATGAAACATTTGTAGCGGCAACTGATGGAATGTCCGTTGGACAACAAATTGCTGTAGGTGATAATGTCACATTAAAACCAGGAAATATTACAGCTTTAGAAAATATTCCAGAAGGTACCTTAGTAAACAATATTGAATTAAGGCCAGGAGATGGAGGTAAGATCGCAAGGAGTGCGGGTAATTCAGCACTTGTAGAAACTCATCTTGATGGCAAAGTAAGAATCAAACTTCCAAGTGGCAAGTCAAAGGATTTAAGATCGGCTTGTAGGGCTACAATTGGTGTTTTAGCAGGGCATGGTAGAAGTGAAATGCCATTAAGAACTGCGGGTGCGGCTCATTACAAAGCCAAAGCAAAAGGTAAAGCTTATCCAACAGTAAGTGGGGTGAAAATGAATCCAGTAGATCATCCACATGGTGGAGGTAATCACCAGGCTGTGCATGGACCTAATTCGGTTGCTCGAGGGGCACCACCAGGTTCAAAAGTTGGACATATTGCACCAAGTAGAACTGGACGCGGAAGAGGAAAGAGGAAATAATGAGGTGATTCAAAATGGCAAAAAGAAAGAAACGGTTCATGACTCCAAAGGCTGCAAGAAGAAGGACAAGGAAATTAAAGAGCCAAATTGCGGAGAGAAGGAAGAAGGAATTTACTTACCGAGGGCTTACTTTAGATGAATTACAAGCTTTGCCTCTATTCCCTCCAGAATCAGATCCTGATGCAGATTGTGTTTTGAAATATCTTCCTTCTCGTGCAAGAAGGAGTCTTACAAGGATGAATGATGCAAGCTATTCAGAAATGAATCAAAAACTAGTTTCTAGGATTGAAAAAACAAATGGAACAGTTAGAACTCATAGAAGGGATATGGTTGTATTACCCTCATTTGTAGGTAAGACAATAGCAATTCACAATGGAAATGGATTCCTTTCTATAGATATAAAGCCTGAAATGATAGGTCATTACTTTGGAGAATTTGCAATGACAAGGAAATCAGTAACACATAGCGGACCTGGTGTTGGAGCAACAAAATCTTCCAAACATGTTGCATTGAAATGATGAGGTGAAAGAATGAGTAGAGATAGAACAAAATTCCAAAAAGGATACACTCAATCGCTAGATAGAGGTACTCGTCTTGCATCTGCTCGTGCTAAAAATATTGATGTTCATGCTAAACATTGTTTTGAGATTGCAAGGGAATTAAGGCCGAGAGGTAAAGGAGAAAACATGAAATGGACGAGTGTTTCAGAAGCAATAAGTATGTTGGAAAAGGTACTTTTAGTTGAAGGTTGGATTCCTCATCCAGAAGCTCCTGGCGGATTTAAGAAAATTAAGAATCAAAGAATGAAGAGGCAGGCAAAAGCTATACCTTTCCGTAAAGGTAGTGGAAATAAATTAAGGAAAAGAAATGGCCCTGGTAAAGTAGGCCATAGAAAAGGCGGAATTGGACCAGGGAGATATCCAGTTAAAGCCGCTATGCAATTCATAAAATTAATCAATAGTGCAGCAGAAAATGCACGTCATAGATATGATGATATTGATGCAAATGATATGTTTATTACTCACTGTGCAGCTCATAGAGGCACAATTAAGAGAGGTTGGATCCCTAGAGCACAGGGTAGAGCAACCCCTAAAAATCATTATCAAGTAAATCTTGAAATATTTATTGAAGACTTTACTCTTGATGATTTAGATGATGAGGATGAATTTTGAGGTGTTTTAGATGGTTGGTCAACAAAGTATGGTAAGGAAAATAATCAATAGAAATATTGAGAGGCATTTGGTAAAAGAATATTTGATGTCTGAAACGAAGAAGTCAGGTTTTGGAGGATTAAGTATTCAGAGAACACCACAAGGAACTATGGTTACACTAAAAGCAGAAAGACCAGGAATGGTAATTGGCCGTAGAGGAAAATTAATCAATGAATTGACAAAACAATTAGATTCTAGATTTAATTTAGAAAACCCGAAATTAGAAGTTGATGATGTTGAAGAACCAAGGTTAAATGCACAAATTATGGCTGATAAATTAGCAGGTGCTCTTGAAAGAGGATGGTATTTTAGAAGAGCTGGACATAGCACTGTAATGAGTATTATGGAGGCTGGTGCTAAAGGTGTTATTGTAGTTTTAAACGGAAAAATTACTGGAGCGAGACACAGGACTCAGAAATTTATTGCAGGACACGTAAAATATTGTGGAGAACCTGCATTGACTTTGATGGAAAAAGGTCATGGTGTGGCAGTTAAGAAATTAGGGACAATTGGATGTACAGTAGCAATAATGATGCCAGGAACTAGATTACCTCATGAAGTAGAAATTTTAGAAAAAGGCACTGTTGAAAGTGAAGAAGAAGAAGTTGTAATAATTGAAGAAGAAGTTGTAGAAGATGTTGTGCCTGAAGAAGCAGTTGTTGAAGAAACAAAAGAAGAAGCAGGTGATGCATAATGACACATTTACATCAAAGAGAAATTGATTCAATGAGTGAAGAGGCTAGGGCATCTAGATTGAAAGAGTTGCAAGAAGAATTGTTACAGTTAAGGGCTGAACTATCATTAGGTGGCCGTCCATCAAATATGGGTGCATTCAGAACAACAAGGCGTAGTATTGCTCGTCTAAAGACAAAAATACAAAATTCAAAGAAGGAGTAGAATTTAATGGTTGACATAGATCCAATTACAGGTTTGCCAAAGGATTTATTAGATTTCGAAGAGATAGCAAAGGAAAATCAAAAAGTAATAATTTCAACAGTTAGAAGGAGGTATGGGAAGATGGTTACAATTGTAGATGGGATTGACGATAAATCAATTGATATTGAAAAATTAGCCAAGACGTTGAAAGGGAAATGTGCTGCTGGAGGAACAATCAAAGGTCGTGCAATAGAACTCCAAGGAGAGCACAAGAAAAAAGCAGCTAAGGTTTTAGAAGATAATGGATATCTAGTGGAGGTTATTTGATGAGTTCAATAATGCATATGCCTTGGATTGGTAGGGAATTGGAAGTAATAGGTTCTTTTGATCCAACATACCTTGGACGTAAGGGGTTGGTAATCGAAGAAACTCAAAGAACTTTGATTATAAGTGAAGAAGGGCGAAATATTTGCCTTCCAAAACAAGAAATAAATTTTAAAATAGGCTGTGAAGATGTTGTAATTAAAGGAAGTTTTGTTTTACAAAGGTCTGAAGATAGGATTCATAGAAAATATAGGGGATAAAAAGATGCGGGATATAGGAATTGATGTTAAGATGCCATCCGGTGAGTGGGATGGTGATGAAAATTGTCCATTTAATGGTTCTTTAAGACTTAGAGGACAATTATTTGAAGGCGTAGTTTCAAGTATTGGGATGGCAAAATCAATAATAGTTGAATTACAAAAAGTGAGATATATGCCAAAATATGAACGATATGAGAAGAGAACTAGTAGAATTCCAGCACATCTTCCAAGTTGTATTGGTGAATTATCTATTGGTGATCGAGTAAAAATAATGGAATGTAGGCCTATTTCAAAGACTGTTTCATTTTGTGTTGTTGAAGGAGGTGATTCTGAATGAAAGGAATCCCAGGCAGTGTTACAAGAGGTTTGCCTACAAAAGCAAAATTAATTTGTGCAGATAATACAGGAGCAAAGATTGTAGAACTTATTTCAGTATTGAAAATAGGTAGTACAATGCGTAGATATCCTGCAGGTGGAGTTGGAGACTTGATTAAAGTAAGTGTCAAAAAGGGAACTCCTGATACTCGTAGACAAATTTACACAGCAGTAATTATTAGACAAAAAAGACCATTCCTTAGAACTGATGGAACTTGGGTTCAATTTTCAGATAATGCAGCAGTATTGACAAATGAACGTGGTGAAGTTCAAGGTTCGGATATTAAAGGACCAGTTTCTAGAGAAGCAGCAGAACGTTGGCCTAGAATTGCTGCCACAGCAAAACAAATTGTATGAGGTGATTAAGTATGGTAAAGAGTAGTAAACCAAGAAAACAACGTAAGGCAGCAGCAAATGCTTCTAGCCACGATAAGCGTAAAAGATTACGAGCCCGTTTTGCAACTAGTGATTCAAGATTTGCAGGAGTCCGCTCAGTAACTGTAAGGGTTGGAGACACTGTAGAAATACAACGTGGAGATTTTGGCAATCCTTCAAAAGGTAAGAGGCTTGGAGATTCAAGAGGCCGTGCTGGTGTTGAAGCTAAAGTAGTGGGTGTAGATTCAGAAAATGGGAAAATTTTTGTTGAAGGTGTAACTGGTTCAAAATCCGATGATAAAGAATTAGGAATCCCAATTCATGTTTCAAATGTCGTTGTAACTAGTTTAGAAGAAAGCGATCCATTAAGGATGAAAAAAATAACAGAGAGGAGTTGAAATTATGGGATCTAGTCATCATTTAAAACGTTTAGCAATGCCAAGAAGTTGGCCATTACCAAGAAAAACAACCGTGTGGATTGCAAGGCCACGTCCAGGAGCTCATCCGCTTGAAAGGTGTATTGCACTTTCTGTTGTGATGAGAGATATTTTAGAGGTTGCAGATACAAGTAGGGAAACAAGGAGAATTTTGCATAATGGACATGTCAAAATCGATGGAAAGACAGTAAGAGATTCACGTCAAGGTGTCGGTTTAATGGATGTTTTAACATTGGGTGATGAAAATTACAGGTGTATACTAGATGAGAATGGAAAATTAAGATATAGACCTATTAGTAAGAAAGATTCTAGTTGGAAAATTTGTAGAATTGAGAATAAAACAACTATCAAAGGCGGAATGACCCAACTAAATTTACATGATGGAAGAAATATCTTAATTAAGGATCCAAACAAATACAATACAGGAGATACATTAAAGATTAATTTGCCTGATCAAAAGGTCTTAGAACATATTCCATTTGAAGAAGGAGCAGCAGCATATTTGATAGGTGGTAGTCACGTTGGTGAACTTGCTCATATTAAACAGCATGTTGTAAAACGTTCAACAATGTCAAATGAAGTAATTTTTGAAGATTTCAGTACTATTGAAAATTATGTATTCTTAGTGAATAAAAAGACAGCATTACCAGGGATTGAGGTGAAATAATGAGTGAATCAACAAATATTATGCTTAAGCCAAGAGTGTCTAAAATAACTCTAAACATTGGTGTTGGAGAAGGTGGTAAAAGGCTTGAATTAGCAGAAAAGGTAATCACTTTACTTACAGGATTAACTCCCGTTAGGACATTAGGAAAAATTCAAAATAGGGATTTAAAAGTACGTAAGGGCGCACCTATTGGATGCAAAGTTACATTACGCAATTCAGAAAAAGTGAATCAATTCTTAAAAGATGCTTTTTGGGTTAGAGAAAATAGAATACCATCTTGGAATTTTGATTCTCAAGGAAATCTTTCTTTTGGTATAAGAGATTATACTGATTTTCCAAATCAAAAATATGATCCAGATATTGGAATATTTGGAATGGATGTAAATGTGGTTTTAGAAAGACCTGGGCATAGAATCTCTCGTAGAAGAAGAAATAAATCAAAGGTTGGAAAATCTCATAGAGTTAGTAAGTTAGAATCAATAGAATTCTTTACTTCAGAGTTCGGAATAAGTATTGTGGAGGAGTGAAAATGGCAAAAGATCATGGCATGAGAATAGGAAGAAGTAACGGTTGCAGAAGGTGCGGTAGAAAACGTGGATTAATTAGACGTCATGGTTTGAATTTGTGTAGGCAATGCTTTAGAGAAATAGCTCCAGATATAGGGTTTAAAAAATATAGTTAAGAGGTGAATATGAATGCAATTTGATCCATTAAGTGATGCTTTAATTAAGTTATATAATGCTGAACAATCAGGAAAGTACAACGTTTCTGTAGCTCCTGCTAGTAAATTATTAGGCTCAGTCCTAGAAATTATGCAAAAATCAGGTTATATTGGTGAATTTAATAAAAACGAAGATGGCCGTGGAGGCTCTTTTGACATAACATTAGTTGGTGCAATTAATCGTTGTGGTATTGTAAAACCGAGATATTCTGTAAGGAGAACAGATTATGAGAAATGGGAATCTAGATACCTTCCTGCTCAAGATTTTGGGTTGTTAATATTAACAACGAATCAAGGAATTATGAATCATTATGATGCGAAAGATTCTAGAATAGGTGGCAAGTTACTTGCTTATGTGTTTTGAGGTGAGAAAAAATGGCTGTAATGGATAGAATAATTCACAAAATAACATTGAGTGATGGAGTTAATGCATCATTATCTGATGAGGGTTTGGTTACAATTACTGGTGAAATGGGTAGTGTTTCTAGAGAATTCATTCATTCAAAGGTTTTAGTAACTCAATCAGGTGATTGTATTACAGTTTCTTGCGATCTTCCTAGAAGGAAAGAAAAAGCAATTTGTGGAACTTGGGCTGCCCATTTAAGAAATATGAATAAGGGTGTTTCGGAAGGTTTTACTTACAAAATGAAAGCAGTTTATTCGCATTTTCCTATGACCATGAAAGTAGATTATCCAAATAAGAAATTTATTGTGAATAATTATTTCGGAGAAAAAGTTCCTCGTGAAGCAAACCTTCCTTGGCCAGAAAATGAAGTTAAGGTTGAAGTGAAAAATAAAACCGAGGTCTTAGTTTCAGGATCTGATAAAGAGAAAGTTGGTCAAACATCTGCAAATATTGAAAGATGTTGTACGGTAAAGAAAAGAGATAGAAGAGTATTCCAAGATGGAATATATCTTGTGGAGAAAAATTAGGATGGGGAATTAAATGTCGGAAGAAGAATATGAGAATATGACAGTTGCTCAATTGAAAGAGATTTTAAGAGAAAGAGGATTACCTGTTTCAGGCACTAAAAAATCTCTTATTGAAAGATTAACTGAAAATATAGAAGTTCAAGAACATGAAGAAGAATCAGATGTAGATGTTGAAGAAGAAGAATTCGATGAGGAATATGATGATTATGAGGAAGATGATTGGGATGATGAAGATTTTGATGTTCATGTAGCTAAGCAGAAACCAGAATTAGATGACTCAACAAAAGAAGCATTATCTCTGAGACAATTACAATCACAATCAAAACCATCATTCAGAAGATCTGAATGGTTCCGTTACAAGAGACTTTCTCGTAGTGGATGGCGTAGACCAAAGGGTATGGACAATAGCCAACGTAAAAATCTGAAGTATCGTGGTTCTAAGGTAAGAATTGGGTTTGGCAAAGTTTCCGGAGCAAGAGGTTTACATCCAAGTGGATTTAGGGAAGTTTTAGTTCATAATACTCTTGATTTAGAAGAAATTAATCCCGCATCTGAAGCGGCACGTATTGGTTCTACAGTAGGCGGAAGGAAGAGAGAGCAGATACATTTGAAAGCGGATGAATTAGGAATTAGAATTTTGAATAGAAGGAGGGGTGTTTGATGCAAGTTACGAATCAAAAAAGAATGGCAGCAGACATTCTTTCTAAGCAAGAAGGTAAACAAGTGGGCTTGAATAGGGTTTGGATTCATCCAGCTTATATTGATCAGGTTGCAACTGCAGTACAAAAGGAAGAAATCCGAGAATTGATTGAAGAAGGGATAATTCGTTCAAAACCAATTAAAGGAACTAGCAGAGTTAGGGCAAGATTGGCTAATAATCAAAAATCTAAAGGTAGAAGAAAGGGACAAGGTTCTAGATCTGGTTCAAAAAATGCTAGAACTCCTAGAAAACAACTTTGGATGAAAAAGATTAGATCGCAAAGAAGGACACTCAAAGAAATGAGAGAAAATGATTTAATTTCTGCTTCAAGATATAGATATTATTATCGTAAAGCCAAAGGTGGAACTTATAGAAGTGTAGCACATATGAAAACATATTTGGAGGCCGAAGGTATTGAATCTGAAGGAGGTGAATCATGATGGCGCATGGTAAGAGACAAAGAAATAATTATCGAAGAAGGCTTGAATCAAAAACTGATTATCATAGGCGTTTGAGATTATTAAAAGGTGGAGTTCCTCGTGCTATTGTAAGGGTATCAAATACTCAAATTACTTGTCAATTGGCTAATTATTCAAAGAATGGTGATGAAATTGTAGTTAGTTTTACAGGTGCTGATTTAGGATCTCATGGATATCCATCTGATGCATCTAAAAAATCAGTTCCAGCGTGTTATTTGGCTGGTTTTGGTTTGGGTAAAAAAGCAAAATCTAACGGGATAGATGAAGCAATTTTAGATATTGGGCTTTCATCTTCAAGTCCAGGTTCTAGAGCATTTAGTGCTTTGAAAGGAATGGTTGATGCAGGTTTAGAAATACCTCATAGTGATAGTATTTTACCGTCTGAAGAAAGAATTAATGGTGAGCACATTTCAGATTCATTATCGAAAGATTTGGAAAAAACAAAAAAATCAATAGAGGGGGCGTTTAAATGACAAATGAGGAACAAGATTTAGAAAATGGTTCAGAAGAAGAGGTTTCTGAAGAAATTCAATTAGCACCAGGTCTTCGTGCTGCTGTAAATTTTGAACAGCCCGATGATTCTCAACCAAGGAGAAGAGGAGAGACTGACGAAGTTGGAAAACGTTTGAGGGAGTGGGTTCCAAGGACCCGTTTAGGAAAAATGGTATCCTCTGGTGAAATAGTTTCAATGGAAAAAGCATTAGATACAGGATTACCAATTATGGAAGTGGAAATTGTTGATGCATTAATTCCAAATTTAGAAGATGATGTTCTTTGTGTAAATATGGTACAACGTATGACTGACAGTGGTCGTAGAGTTCGCTTCAATGTGATGGCAGCTGTTGGAAATAAAGATGGTTATATTGGAATTGGTATGGCTAAAGGAAAAGAAGTTCCTGCTACAATTCAAAAAGCAATATCAGTTGCTAAATTAAATATTATTCCTGTATTAAGGGGAAATGGAAGTTGGGAATCAGGTGCAGGTCCTGGAACTAGTATTCCAATTGAAGTTACAGGGAGGAGTAGTTCTACAAGGTTAACGCTTATTCCAGCACCTTCAGGTAAAGGATTAGTTGTTGGTCCAGTAGGGAAAAGAGTTTTGACATTAGCGGGAATTACTGACATTTGGTCTCGTTCAAAGGGTCAAACTAGAACAACTATTAATTATGCTAAAGCAACATTTAACGCTTTAATTGAATTGAATAAAGCTAGAATTAAGGATGAACAAAGAAATAATTTATTTATTGTTGAAGGGAGAGTATTAGAATGACATTTTTAGTTGTAAGGGTTAGATCTGATATTAATGTCAGACACGATATTAAAAAAACAATGCATAGTTTGAATTTAACTAAAGTAAATCACGCGGTTTTGGTACCAAACAGACCTGAAATTCTGGGGATGCTTGCTAAAGCTAAAGATTATATTACTTGGGGAGAACCTTCTAAAGAAACAATTGAATCTTTAATTAGAGAAAGAGGTAAAATGGTCGGAGATGTTTCAATAACTGATAATTTAATTAAAGATTCTACAGATTATAAGAGCATAGAGGCTTTTGCTGATGCATTATTCAATGGAGGCGCAGAAGTAAAATCAGTACCAAACATGAAAAGAGTTTTCCGATTACATCCACCTAGAGGTTCTAAAGGATGGGGTGGAATAAAACGTTCATTTGTTACTGGTGGAGCCTTAGGGAATAGAGGTGAAGCAATAAATTCTTTAGTAGAGAGGATGCTTTGAGGTGAGATTATGGTTTCAAGAACGAATAAATTTAGAGGTAGAAATCGCACACATGGCCGTGGTAAAAAGGCTGGGCGTGGTGCAGGTAAACGTGGTGGAAGAGGTAATGCTGGAATGAATAAACACAAAGTCATGCATCGTTTGAAATATATGCCAGGTCATTGGGGTATGCATGGTTTTAATAGAGATCCAAGTTTAATTAATGTCAATATTACTTGCAATTTACAGGAATTAGTTAAATTAGCGGATGGAAATAAGGAAATCGATTTAAGTGAATTTGGTATTGATAAGTTATTAGGATCTGGAAAAATAACCATTCCTTTAGAAGTAACTGTTGAACAAGCATCTGCAAGGGCGGTTGAGAAAGTTGAAGCTGCTGGAGGTTCCGTAACTCTCTCAGAAGATGATTGGGAAGAAGAATGGGAAGAAGAATAAAAAGATAAATTAATGATTTGAGGTGTTATTATGAAAAGACCAATTCCCTGGGCAGTTGCTCTAGTTACAATAATGTATTGGGGTACATTGATTTGGTGGCAAAATGAAGCCTTATTTGGGAGCGTTACTCCGCAAACAAATCAAAATGCAATAGTTGCTCTGGTCCTTTCAGTTTTTTATGTTGGAATGTTATTATTGTTCTTTATGAGAGATACTCCAGAATCTATTTCTGAGCTTCCATTTATTGGGAAGTCCATCAAATTCTTTGTTTGGGTACTATTTTCATTAGGTATTACTGGATATTGTATTTGGATCGATGTCGAAGCAGTTGCTGTGATGTATGTTGGTGTTTTGTTGATGGGTTTAATTGCCGCTATGGCTTTGTGTTGTTTGATGTATAGAGGCGAAGAAAGTAGCCGATTATATGCATTAAAACGTTTTGTTGATGTTTATCCAAGTATCTCTAAACCAGAAGGACATGTAAGGTTCAATCAAAAATTATGGACTACTGTTTTGGTTTTAATTATCTATTTTGCTATGACTAATGTTTTGATTTGGGGTATGTCTGGTACTGCATTAGACATATTTTCTGGGTTTAGGGCTATTATGGCAGGTGCTTCGGGTTCAATTATGCACTTAGGAATTGGTCCTATTGTTACTGGGTCAATTATTATGCAATTATTTGCAGGTGCGAAGATTATTAATCTTGATTTACAAGATTCAAATGATAAACAAATGTATCAGGGAGTTCAAAAATTGGTAGTTTTAGTTATGATTCCTGTTGAATCAATTCCTCAGACTTATGGATTCCTTACAGCAGACCCTGTTATTGTAGAAAGTATTGGAAGCGGTTGGGCGAATTTCATCATAGTTGCTCAATTATTTGCAGGTTCTTATTTAGTATTCTTGTTGGATGAATTAGTAAGTAAATGGGGTATTGGATCAGGTATCTCTTTGTTTATTGCAGCAGGAGTTGCTCAATCAACTTTCGTAGGAACTCTATCCCCTCTTCCCGCAGCAGGTGGTGGAATGGGTGATTTTTCAGTGCAAAACCCGCCCTCGGGAGCATTACCTATGGTGTTCTATATGTTTAGAACGTTAAGTAATTCGGACATGGTTTCGCAAAATGGGTTTGAAGTAATGCTTCTTACACACGTGAATCCATTGGCGGCTTTATTTTCTTCAGTTGTAGTGTTTTTAGTTGTGGCTTATGCAGAATCTAGTAGGCTTGAATTGCCTTTGACACACGGAAAAGTGAGGGGTCATAAAGGAAGCTACCCTATTCGTTTAGTTTATGCAAGTAATATTCCTGTAATTTTAATGGCAGCATTATTAGCAAATATCAACATGTTTACTCTTCTCTTTTGGAGTCATCCAACATTGATGACGGTGCCAATATTAGGTGCAGACGGTGCTTGGAGTATTGCGCCTTATCTTGGAAGTTATGAACCCGGTTCGAGTACTGCATCAGATGGTTTTGCATGGTATGCATCAATGGTTAATGGTGTGCAGGATTGGTTGTTGCCATTATTAAATCAACAAGGAGATATTTATGGTCATACTCTTTGGCAAATAATGTTGCATGTGCTTACATATGTTACTTTGATGACATTAGGTTCAATGGTATTTGCTAAATTTTGGATTGAAACTACGGGAATGGGCACTAAGGATGTAGCTAAGCAAATAGAAAGAACAGGTATGCAAATCCCTGGTTTCCGTAGATCTCCTAAGGCGGTTGAAAAGATTTTGGAAAGATACATCCCTCCTGTGACTTTGTTTTCGGGGGCCTTTGTAGGTCTTTTAGCAGCAGGTGCCGACTTGTTGGGTACTGTAGGTAATGCTACAGGAACTGGTTTACTTTTAGCTGTGGGAATTATATTGAGGACTTATGAACAAATTCAGAAAGAACAAGCTATGGAGATGCATCCAATGTTAAGACAATTCTTTGGTGCGGATTAGATAATTCTCTATTAAAACATTAAATTTATTAAAGCGCTTATCTAATGCAGTATAGCGTTTAATCATTTCCGAGAGCGTCACTTTCATAAGGTCAACTAAAGTGGCAGGCCCGCTTGCGCTATCAAAGGCGTTGACGACAGAGCATTTCGGTGCTATGAAAATCGTCATCTGATTGTGTAAGCCGAAGTTAAAAGCGATTGCAAGGAGACTTGTGGTCTGGTAGGTGATCAAACGACTAAATTGTTAGTCGTGTGCAATGGTGCAAAGAAAAACAGAAGCACCTTGCCAGTTTATTTTACAGTTATACAGTTAGTGACTAAACATGCGAAAAAAAACACTTGAGAAATCATACTCCTAAGGATCAGGAATTCCATTCCAGGAAATCCGGTTGATCCTGCCGGAGGCGACCGCTATTGGAATTCGATTAAGCCATGCGAGTCGAGAGTCTTAGGGACTCGGCATACTGCTCAGTAACACGTGGATAACCTGCCCTGTTCTTTGGGATAACCTCGAGAAATTGAGAATAATACCTTATAGTCCACTACGCCTGGAACGGTGAGTGGATCAAAGCTCCGGCGGAACAGGATGGGTCTGCGGCATATCAGGTAGTAGTGGGTGTAATGGACCCACTAGCCTTCGACGTGTACGGGTTGTGGGAGCAATCGCCCGGAGATGGATTCTGAGACACGAATCCAGACCCTACGGGGTGCAGCAGGCGCGAAAACTTCACACTGCAGGAAACTGTGATGAGGGAATTCCAAGTGGCTAGACAAAGTCTAGTCTTTTTGTAACTTTTAATCGGTTACAGAATAAGGGGTGGGAAAGACCGGTGCCAGCCGCCGCGGTAATACCGGCACCTCAAGTGGTCGTCGCTTTTATTGGGCCTAAAACGTCCGTCGCCTGTTTGGTACATTCGTGGGTAAATCAACCAGCTTAACTGGTTGAATTCTGCGAGGACGGCCAGACTAGGGACCGGGAGAGGTATGGGGTACTCTCAGGGTAGGGGTAAAATCCTGTCATCCTGAGAGGACCACCTGTTGCGAAGGCGCCACACTAGAACGGATCCGACGGTCAGGGACGAAGCCTAGGGGCACGAACCGGATTAGATACCCGGGTAGTCCTAGGTGTAAACGCTGTGGACTTGGTGTTGGGAAGGTTCCGAGCCTTCTCAGTGCCGAAGCGA